>JAUHWJ010000632.1 GCA_030424705.1 Alphaproteobacteria bacterium
ACGCCGCCGCCCCCGACCAGCCCGTCCAAGGCGCCCGTATCGAAATCTGGCAGACCGATGGAACCGGGCGCTACCACCCTGAGAAGAACGGCGACTACAATGACTTCGCGGACGGCGACATCGACATGCGCGGAACCGTCATCGCCGACGCCGAAGGCCGCTTCAGCGTGATGTCCCTGTTCCCGAAGGAATACTGGCCGCGCCCGCCGCATATCCACTACTGGATCCGGGCGGAAGGGTTCCGGCCGCTGGTCACGCAGCACTATCTCGACACAAGGCCGCGCGACAGGCCCCACCGCACGGCGCAGGTGATCCGCAGCCAGAACCCGGCGCTGTTCCCCGCACCCACGATCTATCTGGAGCCGCTCTGACCTTGAGGCTAGCCCGCCGCGCGGGAGGCCGCCGCCCTATTCCGCCTCAGGCTCCCCGCGCAGCGCCTTGACCGCGCCGCGCCGCGCCTTTCCATCCAGCCGCCGGCGTTTCGAGGCGAGGGTGGGCCGCGTCTTCACCCGCGGCTTCAGGCGGACCGCGGCCTCCGCGATCAGCGCCACCAGCTTCTCCAGCGCCGCCTCCCGGTTCCGGCCCTGCGTCCGGTGCTCGGAGGCGGTGACGATGAGCGCGCCCTCGGAGGTCCAGCGCCATCCGGCGAGGCGCTTGAGCCGCGCCTTCACGGGGTCCGGCAGATGGGGCGAGCGTTCCGCCTCGAAGCGCAGCTCGACCGCGGTGGAGACCTTGTTGACGTTCTGCCCGCCCGGCCCGGAGGCGCGGACGAACGTTTCCGTCAGCTCCCATTCGGCGATGGCGATCTCGTCGTTCACCCGGATCATCGGGGCCCCCAAGAAGCAAAGGAGCCGCCCGGAAAGGCGGCTCCCCTGAGTGTCACGGGCGTCGTCCGCAGCGGGGCGAACCCCGGCGGGCGGCGCGCATCAGCTGAAAGAGGGCTGCCCCTTCCGCGTAGCGAGCTGCGATCCGTCCGACGCGCCGACGAACTCATGATGCATCGGATCACCTCCTTTCAGTTGTTGCGACTGCGAGAAGGATGCCACGAACCGGCAGGAACGCAAGCGATTATGCAATCCGTCGGGACAGAAGCCGGAAGGGCGCCAGGGCCGCCGCCGCCAGCGCCAGCTTCACCCCGAAATCCGCGACCGCGAGGGAGACCCAGAGCGGAGCGGCAGGGCCGAAGCCGAGGAGCGGGACGATCTCCCGCGCCCAGCCGTTCGGGTCCGCCGGATCGAGGAAGAGGAAGGCGGCGGAGAAGGCGACAGAGAAGAAGATCGCCGTATCGACGGCCGAGCCGACGAGCGAGGAGAGAAGCGGCGCGCGCCACCAGGCCCCGGCGCGCAGCCTGTCGAAGATCGCGACGTCGAGGAGTTGCGCCGTCAGGAAGGCGAGGCCGGAGCCGAGCGCGATGCGGAGCGTCACCAGCGGGTCCCCGAACTCGTTGACGAAGCGGCTGGCGACGAGAGATGCGATTACGCCGACGACAAAGCCCGCCGCCACGACCCGCCGCGCCGCCGCGGGGCCGAGCGCGCGGTTGGTGAGGTCGGTGACGAGGAAGGCGAGCGGATAGGTCAGCGCGCCCCAGGTCAGCCAGTCCCCCAGCAGGTGCTGAACGAGGATGTTCGAGGCGAGGACGACCGCCGCCATGGCGACGATACCGATCAGGAGGGGGCGGGTCGGCATGGGCGGGGCTCCGGTTTGCGGGGCGGACGTAACGCCGATGCCCGCCCGTGGCAAGCGGGGCGCTCAGCCCTCCGCCCATCCCTCCTGCTTGCGATAGAGCGTGGAGGGCG
>JAUHWJ010000041.1 GCA_030424705.1 Alphaproteobacteria bacterium
CAAGCTCGACCCGGTGATCGGCCGTGACGAGGAGATCCGCCGCACCATCCAGGTCCTCTCTCGCCGCACGAAGAACAACCCCGTCCTCATCGGCGAGCCCGGCGTGGGCAAGACCGCCATCGCCGAGGGCCTCGCCCTCCGCATCGTCAACGGCGACGTGCCCGAGAGCCTGCGGGACAAGCGCCTCATGGCGCTCGACATGGGCGCCCTCATCGCCGGCGCGAAATACCGCGGCGAGTTCGAGGAGCGGCTGAAGGGCATCCTCACCGAGGTCACCGCCGCCGCCGGCGAGGTCGTCCTCTTCATCGACGAGATGCACACCCTCGTCGGCGCCGGCAAGGCGGAGGGGGCGATGGACGCCTCCAACCTCCTCAAGCCCGCCCTCGCCCGCGGCGAGCTTCACTGCATCGGCGCCACCACGCTCGATGAATACAGGAAGCACGTGGAGAAGGACGCCGCCCTCGCGCGCCGCTTCCAGCCCGTCTTCGTGAACGAGCCGAGCGTGGAAGACGCGATCTCCATCCTCCGCGGCCTCAAGGAGAAATACGAGCTGCACCACGGCGTCCGCATCACGGACTCGGCGCTCGTCGCCGCCGCCACCCTCTCCCAGCGCTACATCGCGGACCGGTTCCTGCCCGACAAGGCGATCGACCTGATGGACGAGGCCGCCTCCCGCCTCCGCATGGAGGTCGATTCCAAGCCCGAGGAGCTGGACGCGCTCGACCGCGAGATCATGCAGCGGGAGATCGAGGCCGAGGCCCTGAAGAAGGAGACCGACGAAGCCTCGAAGGATCGTCTCGCCGCCCTCGTCAAGGAACTCGCCTCCCTCAAGGAGGAGAGCGCCGCGATGACCGCCCGCTGGCAGACGGAGCGGGACAAGCTGGCCGGCTCCCGCGACCTGCAGGAGCGGCTGGACAAGGCGCGCATCGAGCTTGAGACCGCGAAGCGCCAGGGGGACCTCGCGAAGGCCGGCGAGCTTGCCTACGGCGTCATCCCCGAGCTTGAGGCCAGGCTCGGCGAGGCCGGCGATTCCGGTGACGTGATGGTGGAGGAGGCGGTGACGCCCGAACATGTCGCCGCCGTCGTCAGCCGCTGGACGGGCGTGCCCGTGGACAAGATGCTGGAAGGCGAGCGGGACAAGCTCCTGCGCATGGAGGAGGCGCTGGGCAAGCGCGTCGTCGGCCAGCAGGCCGCTGTCATCGCCGTCTCGAACGCCGTGCGCCGCGCGCGGGCCGGGCTTTCCGACCCGAACCGCCCCATCGGCTCCTTCCTCTTCCTCGGCCCCACCGGCGTCGGCAAGACGGAGCTGACGAAGGCGCTCGCCGCCTTCCTCTTCGATGACGAGCACGCCATGGTCCGCATCGACATGTCGGAATTCATGGAGAAGCACGCCGTCTCCCGCCTCATCGGCGCCCCTCCGGGCTATGTCGGCTATGACGAGGGCGGCGTGCTGACGGAGGCTGTCCGCCGCCGGCCCTATCAGGTCATCCTCTTCGACGAGGTGGAGAAGGCGCACCCCGATGTCTTCAACGTCCTCCTCCAGGCGCTGGATGACGGGCGGCTGACGGACGGCCAGGGGAGGACTGTGGATTTCAGGAACACCCTGATGATCCTCACCTCAAATCTCGGCTCCGAGGCCCTCTCGAACCTCCCCGAAGGCGCCTCGGCGCGGCAGGCCGAAGGCCCGGTCATGGCCGCCGTCCGCGCCCATTTCCGCCCGGAATTCCTGAACCGATTGGACGAGATCGTGCTCTTCGACCGCTTGAGCCGGGCGGACATGACCGGGATCGTGGAGATCCAGCTCGGCCTCCTCGAACGCCGCCTCGCCGCGCGGAAGATCGGGATCGAGCTGGACGACGCGGCCCGCCGCTGGCTCGGCGACAAGGGCTATGACCCGGTCTACGGCGCGCGCCCCCTCAAGCGCGTGATCCAGAAGGCCCTGCAGGACCCGCTGGCCGAAATGATCCTCTCCGGCGGCGTGAAGGACGGGGAGCGCGTGGAGGTCACCGCCGGGGAAGAAGGCCTTGTCATCGGCGGGGCGGTGCGGCCCCTGCCGGGGGCGGAGCCGGAGGAGCGGGCGACGGTGCATTGAGCGGGGGGAGTGAGGTGACCTGCGCCTCTTCCTGTCATAAGGGGCGGAGAGCGGAAGTTCGCTGTCGCCGCGAACGGGCCCTGTCGATACCGGCAAAACGGACATTGGAAGACCGCTCAAACCTCTTCTCATACATGGTCATTTGCGCCTTTTTGGACACCCCTTGCCTCGTTGCGATCGGAGACAACCCCAGCTACACTGATGTGCGGCGAGGGACGAGATAAACATGCAAATCATCATCGGGGTGTTCATTAGTTTCGCCGCAGCTCTGCTGTTTTTTCTGTTCGAGCCGATGCTGTTGGGGCTCAGCGAAGCTTGGAGAATGGTTACTGCGGCAATCGTTTTCGTTGTCGTTATAAGCATAATTTTTTTTCTACACTGGTGCTCGTCCGGAAGCTCAAACGAACCGCGCTCTATCGCCATGCGAAACAAGTCGAAAAAGGATCTCGATATTGAAATTAAGAATGTAAAGGCAAAAATCGGATCTGGAAATGTTGCCTCTGACAATGAATCCGGCGGAAATACGAATATAAAAATTTCCAACAGCGGCCTTTGAAGAAATGAAACACGCACATTTTCGCTTGGATTGGCTTCGAGAATCCGGAAAGCTCCGACTGTTTCTTGAAGGTCAACCGGGCGTTGTTAGGATTGAATTTCAATCGGAAGAAGCAGCAGTGGACAAGTTCAACCATTTCATCAAGGAGCAGTTTCAAAACGGGAACAGAAACGGTCAATGGCTGTCGGCCCGTCTTGATGATGATTGGAGCACCACCCATACAATCGATGACCAGCTTCATGCTATTGCACGAAAGCTGGAAGAAGCCGGTATTGTAGTAGATTGGTCTCAGGCACAAAGCGGTGTCGGTGATGTCGCCTCTAGAAACCAATCCAGCGGTAACTTGGACATCAATATCTCCGATTCAGTGATCATAAATGGCATGGATGCATCACCGGGCGGCGTTCAAAAACGCGTTAATCTTGTTTGCGAGGCGATGAAGCAGTTCGTTGCCAATGGTGGCCGATTCATGCTCGTCGTCAACGACATGGAAAAGCAGAACCAGGGGAAAATCTGGAAGGCAATCTGGAATGCTGGACTTCGGGACGCCGGAGGGAATCGGCTGTTGCTGGTCTACTATGTCGGACCCAAATGCGGGGAAGAACCGCACGATGATGCACCTGCTCCAAATGTTGCTTTCACGCTTCCACACAACATTGAGGCCGATGACGCTCGGCAGAATGAAGTCTACGACGATGTTGTCGGAATCCTTACGGGTCGCGGATACGCGCCCGAAAAAGCTGCGAGTGCTGCGGAGATGTTGCTCGACAGCAACTCGGACTCCGTAAGAAGGCTGCACATGGGCTTGTCTAAGCATTTGATGAACCGGTCGATAACGAAGGGCGTTCCCTCGTCATGAGCGTGCTTGATGACTTCCTCGCAGGTGCACCGGACGGCGTTGCTCCGACGTTGGCCGCGTTGGCGTGTGCAGAGAGCCTTACGGATGATGTCGCGCGCGCGATTTACAAAAAAGTGCCTGTGCCTGGATTGGATGCAGAGCAGTTTCTGTCTGCTTTCAAATACTCCGGCCTGACCGAGCCGAGAAACAGCGAATGGAATCTCAATCACGAACTGCGATTTGAACTCGTCCGATCGAATTTCTTGCCTGCGGACGCCAAGCATTCGGTTCACCGCTATCTGGCTGAGTTGGGTGCGAAAGCTGATTTCCACGAGACGGCGGGCCGAACCGTTCCGACCTATCTATTCTCCGAAGCTGGCATTGCCTACCATTTGGCCGGGGCCGGAAAAGTAGAGGCCGCTCTGGATCATTACAGCCGCGCATCTCGTGGGCCGTTTAACGGGGCGCAATGGCTCGGTGCGAAGCTTGTCGAGGAACAAGAAGAAACTGGCGTTATTCCAGAAGGGCAGATCGAAACGACTTTCTTGCGTGCGTGGGTCATGCTGCGACAGGGGTGCAGGAAAGAGGCGATGCCTCTTTTTGAAAAAGTCGCTGAGACCGATGTGAAAAAACGTGAAGTCGCGATTTCGCTCCACCTCTTTGCGAACAGTTTGCCACCGCGACGCTCGGTAGATGCAGAAAGAAAACTCTGGCGCGCCATCGAGATCGCAGAAGCGCTTGGAGAACGTCATGGCGTGGCTCAATACCTCCACAGCCTCGCCAACCTCCTGAGCAAGCGGGACGGGCGCTGGGACGAGGCGGAGAAGGCCTATCGTGAGAGCATCGAGATGCTTCAAGAGGTCGGCGACCGTTTCGGCGAGGCCCAGACCCTTCACAGCCTCGCCAACCTGCTGAGCAAGCAGGACGGGCGCTGCGACGAGGCGGAGAAGGCCTATCATGAGAGCATCGAAATCGGGGAGAAGATCCGCAGGGATAATCATGTAGCGCAAACGCTTCGCAGCTACGCGCTGCACATTGAGCGACGCGATCCCAAACAGGCGCTGGAACTGCTGACGCGTTCGCTCGAAATTAACGAGCGGCGCGGCAACCGCAGGTTTGCCAATCTTGTCAGGCAAACAATCGGGCAAGTTCGGAAGAGGAACGGGCTTTAGCGCTCGCCCATTTTTTGGTGTGTTGACCCGGGATTTTAGAGAGCTTTGACGCAAAACTCCGACGTCGCCGCAGGTTGATCTTTCAACATGTGCTACTTTGCCACTTGGCAGGGCGAGGCTGCGACCGCCGAGAGTCGCGAGGGGACGTGGTCTCATGTGTTCACGTGCGGGGTTGTTGAGGAAACGCTAGTGCCAAGTGTGAGGGTCAGCGAGGCGGGCCACGACACAGCATTGCACCCACAGCGAACCGCTGGTTTAATGGACAGCGCTTCGGCATGTGACGCCCGATACGGACAGCAGCTATGGGCCGATAGCCGCGCAACCAAAAAACAACCGATCATCCGCTACGATTCCTCCCAGAAAAATTTCGAAATTTTCGTTTATCTCATAAAACCTACCACTTAACCCCCCTGCGCAATGTGCGCACACGCCCCTCCCCCCGCCCCGCCGCCCCTGCTACCCTCGCGCCATGCCCGCCTTCTGCCGAGACTGCCTGGCCCGATTCGAGGGCGCCGCGCCCTCCTCCGGGCGCTGCCCCGCCTGCCGCTCGCCGAGGCTGGCCGCCCATCCGGAGCTCTTCTCCCTCGGCATCGCCCATGTCGATTGCGACGCCTTCTATGCGGCGGTGGAGAAGCGGGACGATCCCTCGCTGGCCGATCTCCCCCTGATCGTCGGCGGGGGGCGGCGCGGGGTCGTCTCCACCTGCTGCTACATCGCCCGCATCCGCGGCGTCCGCTCCGCCATGCCGATGTTCAAGGCCCTCGCCCTCTGCCCCGAGGCCGTGGTGGTGAAGCCCCGCATGGCCGCCTATGTCGAGGCCTCCCGCGCCGTCCGGTCCCTCATGGAGGGGTTGACCCCGCTGGTGGAGCCCCTCTCGCTCGACGAGGCCTTTCTGGACCTCAGGGGGACGGAGCGGCTCCACGGCGCGCCGCCCGCCCTCTCCCTCGCCCGCCTCCTGAACGCGATCGAGCGGGAGGTCGGCGTCACTGCCTCCGCCGGCCTCTCCCACAACAAGTTCCTGGCCAAGACGGCCTCCGACCTCGACAAGCCCCGCGGCTTCTCCGTCATCGGGCGGGAGGAGACGCCGGCCTTCCTCGCCCCCCGCCCCGTCTCCTCCCTCTGGGGCGTCGGCGCCAGCCTCCGCGCGAAGCTGGAGGCGGAGGGGCTGCGCACCGTCGCCGATCTCCGCCGCCGCCCCGAAGCCGAGCTCGCCGCCCGCTTCGGCGCCATGGGCCTCCGCCTCGCCCGCCTCGCACGGGGGGAGGATGCGCGCGCTGTCACCCCCGATTCCCCGATGAAGTCCATCTCCGCCGAAACCACCTTCGACGCCGACATTGCCGACCGGGAGGCGCTGGAGGCCCATCTCTGGCGCCTCGCCCTCCGCGTCTCCGACCGCGCGAAGGCGAAGGCGCTGACGGGCCGCCGCGTGACGCTGAAGGCGAAAACCTCCGCCTTCCGCACCATCACGCGGCAGAAAGCCCTCTCCGCCCCCACCGACCTCGCCGACACGCTCTTCCGCGCCGCGCGGGATCTCCTCCCCCTCGCCCTCCCCTCCGCCCCCTTCCGCCTCATCGGCCTCGGCCTCTCCGACCTCGCCGCCGAACGCCCCGCCGATTCGCCCGACCTCCTCGACCCCGCCGCGGCCCAGCGCGCAAAGGCCGAGCGGGCGGCGGACGGGATTCGCGCGCGCTATGGCGCGGAAGCGATCATCAAGGGCCGAAGCTGGCGCTGATTTGTGCGGCGCAGCGCGTCCATCACCGCGCCCCATTCGCACCTGCGAAAATTTTTTGTCCACGAAGAAAAGATTAATTCGATATTTTTCAGTGGCTTAAGATTTCTTCACACCTGAAAACTGTGATGATCGCCGCGCGGTGCGAAACGAAGACTTGCCAATGCTGCGGCGCACACCTAATTTCAAGTCACGGTTTAGGCCGTAGCCCTTAGTCGGGCGTTTCCTCCCTTTACTGCGGGCCGCTTCGGCGGCCCGTTTTTTTTGCGCCGGGTCCGCGCCGGCGCAGTCGGGAGGTTATTCCGCGGCGAGCGCCCGCGGCGCCCGGCCCATGCCGGCGAGGAGAGGGATGACGCGCGCGAGCGTCGCGTGGAAGGCCTCGAAGCCCGGCCCGGGCTCCACCCGCTCCTGATCGAGATAGAGCCCGCGGTCGATCTCGATCTGGATCGCATGCCAGCCCTGCGCCGGCCGGCCATAGCGCTGAGTGATATGCCCGCCGGCGAAGGGCGCGTTCATCGCCACAGCGAAGCCCGCGCCCTCGAAGGCGGCCGCGGCCTCCAGCATGAAGGGCCGGGCGGCGGAGGCGCCGAAGCGGTCCCCCAGAACGATCTCCGCTCGCCCGCCCCGCACCCGCGGCGCGGCGCGGAGCGCGTCGGTCGGCATCGAATGACAATCGAGCAGGATCGCATGGCCGAACCGCCCCGCCGCCTCCGTCATCAGCGCCTCAAGGCGCTGGTGATAGGGCGTGTGCCAGGCGGCGATGCGCGCCCGCGCCTCCTCCAGCGCGATCTTGCCGCGATAGATCGGCCGCCCCTCCGCCACGATCCGGGGGATGACGCCGAGCCCGGCGGCGACGCGCGGGTTGAGCCCGGTCGCCTGCACATCCCGCACCACGGCGGGGTCGAGCTCCTCCGGCCCGCGGTTGAGGTCGACATAGGCGCGCGGCATCGTCGCGGCGATCAGCGGCGCGCCCCAGTCCGGCGCTGAGGCGAAGAGCCGGTCGACAAAGGCGTCCTCGGAGGCGCGGAGCGCGCGCCGGTCCAGCCGCGCGCGGGCGATCAGATCCTCGGGATAGAAGCGCCCGCTATGGGGCGACGAGAAAACGACGGCGGAGGTCGCCTCCCGCGGTTCCGTCAGCGTATAGGGGGCCGGGCCGGACATGGCGGCGAAGATGGAGCGCCGGCCCCCGCTTGGCAATGCGCGCGGCTCGGGAACCCTTGAATTTCGCGTGCGCGCGGCCTTGACTGGCCCATGGCCCCCATGCTTTATCCCGCGACCGGGCGCGGAGGCTCATGGGCGTATAGCTCAGCGGGAGAGCACTTCGTTGACATCGAAGGGGTCACTGGTTCAATCCCAGTTACGCCCACCATCAGGTCCGCCGCGCCGGGGACGACAACGCTAGAGGGCGCCCCGCGCCGGGAGACGACCATGAAGATCAAGAACTCGCTGCGCTCGCTGAAGAGCCGCCACGGCGCCTGCCGCGTCGTCCGCCGCAAGGGGCGGGTCTATGTGATCAACAAGGTCCAGCGCCGCTTCAAGGCCCGCCAGGGCTGAGGCCTGTCGCCCGCCCACCGCGGCGGGCCGACCCGGAAAACCCCGCGGCGCTCCGGCGCCGCGGGGTTTCTCTTTGTGCGGCGCGCGCGGGCGGGGCAATCATCTCCCTTCGACAAGGGGAAAGCATCCGATGAACCGTCTCGAGAACCGCAGCGTCGTCCTCGCAGCGCGCCCGAAAGGCGTGCCGCAGCCCGAACACTTCGCCATCGTGGAGGATGATGCGCCGGCCCCCGGCGCAGGCCAGATGCTTATCCGCGCGCTCTTCTGGTCGGTCGATCCGGCCATGCGGGGCTGGGCGAACGACGCGCCGAACTACCTGCCGCCCGTCGCCATCGGCGCGCCGATGCGCGCCTTCTCGGTTGGCGAGGTCGTCGCCAGCCTCCATCCCGACTACCGGGAGGGGGAGATCGTCACCGGCATGTTCGGCTGGCGGCGCTACGCGCTCAGCGACGGATCGGATGTGGACCGGAAGGTGACGGAGACGGACCTTTCCCCCTCCCTCGCGCTCGGCGTTCTCGGGCTGAACGGCCTAACCGCCTATTTCGGCCTGCTCGACATCTGCGCGCCGAAGCCGGGGGAGACAGTCGTCGTCTCGACCGCCGCGGGCTCCGTCGGCTCCGCAGTCGGCCAGATCGCGAAGATCCACGGCGCCCGCACGGTCGGGGTCGCGGGCGGACCGGAGAAAACCGCGCTCTGCCGGGAGCGGTTCGGCTTCGACGCCGCGCTCGACTACCGCGCCGCGGATTTCGCGGAGGCCTTCGCGGCGGAGACGCCGGAGGGCGTCGACTGCTATTTCGACAATACCTGCGGCCCGATCAGCGATCTCGTGATGACCCGCCTCTCGAAGGGCGCCCGCATCGCGATCTGCGGCACGGCGGCGCTGACGGACTGGAGCCCGATCCCCTCCGGCCCCCGCATCCACCGCCAGCTTCTTGTCGCGCGGGCGCGGATGCAGGGCTTCGTGGTCTTCGACTATCGGGACCGATACCCCGAGGCGCTCGCGGCCCTCGCCGGCTGGGTGCGTGAGGGGCGGCTCGCCCATGAGGAACACATCCTCGATGGCGCGGCGGCGGCGCCGGGCTCCATCGCAATGCTCTATTCAGGGGCGAATCGCGGCAAGCTCCTGATCCAGGTGGACTGAGGGTCCGCCGAACCGGGCGAGGAGGGCCGGGCCGGCCGGCGGCGGCGATTCGCCGGGCGCGGCCTCGCAGCCGTCGAGCCAGGCCTCGGAGGCGGGCAGGAGCGCGTGATAGAGCCGGGCGACGAGCGCCCG
>JAUHWJ010000042.1 GCA_030424705.1 Alphaproteobacteria bacterium
TCCTCTGGATCGCGCTGATGCTTTTCCTCGCGGTCTTCGGAGACTTCGTGGCGCCGCAGGAATTCACCGCGATGGACCTGATGGCGCGGCTCTCCCCGCCCTTCACCGAGGGCCACTGGCTCGGGACGGACGAGCTGGGGCGGGACGTTCTCTCCCGCCTCATCGCCTCGATCCGCATCTCCCTCATCATCGCCTTCGGCGCGACGCTGATCTCGGCGATCCTCGGCACGACGCTCGGCTTCCTAGCGGCGCATTTCCGCGGCTGGGTGGAGCAGGCGGTGCTGATGCTCGCGGATTTCCAGGCGGCGATGCCGTTCCTGATCCTCGCCCTCGCCGTGCTCGCCTTCTTCGGGAACGACCTGACGCTGCTCGTGCTGCTGATGGGCCTCTACGGCTGGGAGCGCTATGCGCGCATCGCCCGCGGCCTCGCCATTTCGGCCGGGGCGCAGGGCTACGCCAGCGCGGTGCGCCAGCTCGGCGGGACGCCGCGGCGGGTCTATCTCCGGCACATCCTGCCGAACATCGCCTCCACCCTCATCGTCTCGATGACGCTGGTCTTCCCCGAGGTGATTCTGCTCGAATCCGGCCTCTCCTTCCTAGGCCTCGGCGTGCAGCCGCCGATGACGAGCCTCGGCAACATGGTCGGCTACGGGCGCGAATACATCACGCGAGCGCCGTGGATCCTGCTCTCCCCCGCCGTCGTGATCGTGCTCACGACGCTCGCCGTCTCCTCCCTCGGCGACTGGCTGAGGGACCGGCTGGACCCGACGACGCGCTGAGGCTCGCGTCGGGGACCAAGCCGCCGAAGGGCCTCAGAGCTTGTCGAAGAATGAGCTGCGAAACGCCGCCACCCGCGCCGCCTCTTCGTCGCCCTGCGCGGCGCCGGAGGCGCCGGACGCGGCGGCCCTTTCCGGCGCAGCCTCGATCTTCACGCCGCGCCGGAAGGTCTGCCGCGCGGCGACCTCGCCATCGGGTCCGAAATCGGCGGCTTCGCCGTCCATCAGCCCGTCGACATAGGGGATGGCCTTGAGCCGTTTGCCGTCTGGGCCGAAAAGCTCCATGACGCCATGGCGGGCGCCTCCGCGATGCGGGATCAGGGCCGAGAGCGTCCCGTCCGGGCCATAGATCCGCATCTCTCCGTCCAGCCGGTCCTCCCGATAGGGCGCTTCGAGCTGGAGCACGCCGTTCTCGTAGCGGCGCATCGCGCCGTGCCGCCGCCCGGCGCGCCACATGATCTCGAGCGCGAGGGCGCCGGCCTCGTCGAGGGTCCGGTCCGGCCCGTCGAGTTCGCCCGCCTCGAACCGGGCCTCGCGCACGAGGCGCCCGGACGGATCGAAGACGCGGAACGGGCCGTGCAGCACGCCGTTCCGGTAATGCGCCTCCTCGAGGATCGCCCCGTCCTTGTCGCGCTTCAGCGCGCGAGCGCTTCCGTCCTGCGCGCCCATGAGTGCTCGCCCCATCGTCTCTCCGACCGTGAAGCCGAATCGTAACGTCAGCGCGCGCGGCGGGGAAGCGCCGGCGCGCGGACATGCAAAATGGGTTCGCGCAATGCGTGTTGAAATGGTAGCCTGCTTCAAAGTCTGAGGAGCGTCGGCCGATGCCTTCGAACGTGATCCAGGGGCGGTTTCTCGGGCCAGCGGCCCGACCCGCGCATGGCGTTCGCCCGCCGGGCAAGACGGCGCAGGGCGCAATACAGCGGCACGGCGCCGGCGTCATGCCCGTCGATGCGGCCGTCCTGCGCGTCCAGGGCCCCGGCGCCGCGTTGCCGCCGGAGGTGCGCCTCCATATGGAGAGCGCGTTCGGCGCCGACTTTTCGTCCGTCCGTGTCCATGTCGGGCCGCAGGCGGAACGGATCGGCGCCATCGCCTTCACCTCCGGCGCCGACATCTACTTCGCCCCCGGCCGATATCAGCCGGAGACGCCGGCGGGGCGCAGGCTCCTCGGCCATGAACTCGCCCATGTCGTCCAGCAGCGGCAGGGCCGGGTGCGCAACCCGGCGGGGGGCGTCGCCATCGTGCAGGATGCGGCGCTGGAGGCGGAGGCGGACCGGATGGGAGACCGCGCCGCCTCGGCGCCGCTCCAGATGAAGCCCGCGCGGCCGGAGCCGCCGAAGACGCACAAGCTGATCGTGAGCGAATCCCGCCATCGCGGGCTCAACGCGAACCGGCTCGCGCCGGAGGCGGCCTCGCACAGCGCGGTCACGCTCGTCCGCCCGAGCGGCGCGCGGGAGACATTCTCCTTCGGGCCGCGGGAGCATCTCGCGCCGAACAATGCGGCGAACGTGCAGCGCCTCCGCGCCGGCGTGCCCGGCGCGGTGCGCCGGGAGGCGGGCGCGGCGCCGAGGCCGGGCGCGGGCGTGCGGGAGATTGCGATCACCGCGGACCAGGCGCGTGCGGCGGAGGCGGCGATAAGGCGGCAAGGGGCGGGGACGTTCCGGCTGGGGCGGGACGATTGCCACGGATTCGTCTCCAGCGTCACAAGGGCGATCCGGTCGCCCGGCTCGTCTTCAGCTTCGCGCACCCTGCAGCGTATGGAACAAAGCTGGGAAACGGTCACAAAGAAGCCGAGGACGAAGCGCGGTTTCACGACGCACGAGAAAGCGGAACGAAAGGTCCTGTTCGAGGCTGCAGGCGACATGAGCAGCCCTCTTGATTTCGCGAAGAACCTGACAGCGAGGAATACGAACAGCATCTCGCTTACGGTCGGGGTCTTCGAAACGGCGAAGAAATTGATGACAGGCACTAGTGGCAACAAGGACGAGTTGCAGAAGCTCGGAGCGAGAACCAAAACAAACAGAGATGCGCGTCGCAATTCAATCACTCTCTATGATGAAATCCACATTGAAAACATTCACAGCGGTGAATATCGAGATCATCTTGCAGTCGAGTCGAATAGCGATCTTACGAGAGATGTGATGGCTAACAGTTTTACTAAACTTCCACCGGGCGGAAGGCTCTATTTCCGAGTGTCTGGTTGGCCTTACATGGCTAGAGATGACAAGACCGGCGTCGTCGATATTGTCGGTCTTGCCCGCGCTGCGGGATTCCAATCTGAAAAAACGATTGATGAGGGGCCTATGAATGTCCGGCGCAACAATTCGGAAGAGCTTGGCTTGAAGGATACGACCACCTATGTCTTCCGGAAGCCCACTCGCTGACGACCACCTAGGCGCGGGCGCCGTTCAGTTGATTTGAACCGTCCCGCCCTTCACCGTCAGCGCGCCGCCGCCGTCCACCGCGCCGCTCGCGGAGCCCTTGAGGCTGAAGGTGGAGCCCCCCTTCATGTCGAGCGAGGACCCCGCCTCGAGGCTCGCCGCCCCGCCAGCCTTGAGTTCGAGCGAGCCGCCCGCGCTGATCGAGATTGAGCCGTCGGACTTGATGGTGATGTCGCCCTTCACCTCGATGGTCAGGGAGCCGGTGGAAACGGTGAGCTTGTCGTCCCCCTTTTCCAGCGTGACCGTCCGGTTCTCCACGATCTCGACATTCATGTCCTTCTGGGCGTGGAGATAGACCTCCTCCTCGCCCGCCTTGTCCTCGAAGCGAAGCTCGTTGAAGCCTTCCGCATCCTTGGAGCTGTTCGACTTCACCGTCGTCTTCGTCTGGTCGCCGGGCAGCTCGTAGGGCGGAACGTTGTCCGCATTGTAGACGACGCCGGTGACGAGCGGGCGGTCCGGGTCCCCGTCGAGGAAGCTGACGACGACTTCCGAGCCGATCCGCGGCGTGAAGAGCGCGCCCCATCCGGCGCCGGCCCAGCCCTGCGCCACGCGGAGCCAGCATGAGCTGTTCTCGTCCGACTCGCCCTGCCTGTCCCAATGGAACTGGACCTTGATGCGGCCGTGCTTGTCCGTCCAGATCTCCTCGCCTTCCTTGCCGACGACCTTCGCTGTCTGCGGCCCGGGCATCCTCGGGCGCGGGGTCGCGAGGGGCGGGCGCCAGGCCATCCCCTTCGGCTGCGCCTCGAAGCGGTTGGAATAGAGCCGCCGCTCCGCCTCGTGCGTCACCGCGCGGATCAGGTAGTCCTGGTTGAGGTCCGATGCGGGATGATCCGACAGCGCGAAGGTCGCGCCCGCCGCCATGAGCCGGAGCGGCGAGGCGCCCTCGATGGCGAAGGCCTCCGCCTCCAGCGCTGCGAGCTGACGCTTCACCGCGCTTTCGCCGTTGGCGGTCGTCGGATAGCGGCCGGGATAGACGTAATGCCCGCCGCCGTCCCCCACCGTAACCTCCAGCGTCTCGGCCGGCGTCTCGAAATTGTAGTCCCGCGCCGAAACCAGCGCCGCGGCCATTTCCGAGCGTTCGGCGAGCGACTGGATGCGCCGGTCCTCCGCGAAATCCGCGGTCCGGGGCAGGGGGAGGAAGGGCACGGCCCCGCCCGGGAGGGCGGCGCAGGAGCTGACGTCGTCGAAGATGACGAGGTCATGTTTCGCCGCCTCATGCGCGAAGAAATAGCCGAGCCCCTCCTCCTCCAGCAGGCGGGAGACGAAGGCGAAATCCGTCTCGCCGAACTGCACGCAATAGGGTCTCGGCTCCAGCGTTCCGGTCAGCTCGAAGCGATAGTCGGGGAAGCCCGCCTCGTCGAAGACCTGCGTCACGATCTCCTCGGTCGTCTTCTCCTGAAAGATCCGGTTATCGCTCCGGAGCGTCAGGAGCGAGAGCCAGGGCCGGATGAGGAGCGAGACCGCGGGGCCCGAGCGGCGGACGGACCAGACGCGGCCGTGCAGCCGCCGCTCGATTCCGTCGCCCCCCGTCAGGCGGATCGCGGCGGGCTCTCCGAGAAGACCGGCGACATCCGGCGCGCCCTCCGCCTCCGCCTCCAGCTCGAACCGGAACGGCGAAGAGAGCCGCTCCTCGCCGGAGAGCCGCAGGAGGATGAGCGCATCCTCCCCGAGTTCGGTCGAGAGCGCGAGGGACGAGGCGGCCTGCGTCGGGTCGGACATGACGGAAGCCTAGCGCTTCGTGAGCGCGAAGTCGCCGCCCGGATCGAGCCCGATATGGATTTCGCGCACCGGCGCCTCGTTCACCACGCCTTCGAGCATCGCCTCTGCGATCGTCGGCGCGAGGTTGTTGGAGATGATCGCCTCTATGTTGCGGGCGCCGCTCTCCGTATCGGTCGCGCGGGCGACGATGGCGTCGATCACCGACCGGTCATAGGTTAGCTCGGCGCGATGCACGGCGGCCAGCCTGTCCCCAAGCCGGCCGAGCTTCATCGAGGCGACGCGCGCCAGCTCGGCCGGGCCGAGCGGCAGGAACGGGGCGACCGTGAGCCGCCCGAGGAAGGCGGCGGGGAACCGCCGGAGCAGCGCCGGGCGGATGCGCGCGGCGAGCGCCTCGGGGTCGATGACGCCCGCGGCGGCGGCTTCCACGATCTCCGCATCGCCGACATTCGAGGTCAGGATGATGAGCGTGTTGCGGAAATCGACGAGCTGGCCCTCGCTGTCCTCGATCACGCCCTTGTCGAAGATCTGGTAGAAGAGCTCGATCACGTCGCGATGCGCCTTCTCGATCTCGTCGAGCAGCAGCACGGAATAGGGCCGCCGGCGCACCGCCTCCGTCATCACGCCGCCGCCGCCATAGCCGACATAGCCGGGCGGCGCGCCCTTGAGGCCGGAGATCGAATGCGCCTCCTGATATTCGGACATGTTGACGGTGATGAGCGCGCGCCGGCCGCCGAAGAGCATCTCCGCAAGGCTCGTCGCCGTCTCCGTCTTGCCGACGCCGCTCGGCCCGGCGAGGAGGAAGACGCCGGTTGGCTTCTCGGGCTCGCCGAGCTGCGCGAAATAGGTTTGCGCCCTTCGCGCGATCACGCCGAGGGCGCCGTCCTGGCTGACGATCCGCTCCCTGAGGCGGGAAAGAAGATCGGAGGCGCCGCTCGCCCCGGCGCGGAGCATCTCCCCCGCCGGAATCCCCGTGAGGGAGGAGACGACATCCCCCACCGCTTCCGCGTCCACGAAGGCGTGGACGAGCGGCCCGCCCTCCTCGCGCAGCGTGTCGAGCTGAAGCCGGAGGTTGTTCGCCGCCTCGACGAGCGCCGGATCGTCAGGCCCGTCCCCCGCGTCGAGCTCGATCAGCTTCCGCGTCAGCCGCCGTTCCTCGCGCCAGCGCGCCTCCAGAACGCTCGCGCTCTCCTCTAGCCGGCTGCGCTCGGCGGCGAGGGCGCGGCGCCGCTCCCGCGAGTCCTCGTCGTCGAGGATGCGGCCTTCGCGTTCGAGCCGCGCATGTTCGATGGCGATGGCTTCGAGCCGCGCGCGCGCGCCCTCCAGCGCGGCCGGCGCCTCGGACTGGCTCATCGCGACGCGGGCGCAGGCGGTGTCGAGCACGCTGATCGCCTTGTCGGGCAATTGCCGGTCGCTGATATAGCGATCCGAGAGCCGCACGGCCTCGCGCAGGCCCTCTTCGAGGACGCGGACTCCGTGATGCGCCTCCAGCCGGTTCACCGCGCCGCGCAGCATCTCCAGCGCCGTGTCGGTCGAGGGTTCGGAGACGCGGACGACCTCGAAGCGCCGGGCGAGGGCCGGGTCCTTCTCGATATGGCGCTTGTATTCCCGCCAGGTCGTCGCCGCGACGCAGCGGAGCGCGCCGCGCGCCAGCGCCGGCTTCAGGAGGTTCGCGGCGTCGCCCTCGCCCTTCTGCCCGCCGGCGCCGAGGAGCATGTGCGCCTCGTCGATGAAGAGGACGATGGGCCGCGGCGAGGCCGTCACCGCGTCCACCACGTTCTTCAGCCGCTGGGCGAACTCGCCCCGCACCCCCGCGCCGGCCTGCAGCGCGCCGAGATCGAGCGCGAGGAGCCTGACGCGGCGCAGCGCCTCCGGTGCCCGCCCGGCGACGATGTGCTGCGCCAGACCCTCGACGACCGCGGTCTTGCCCACCCCGGCCTCCCCGGTGAGGATCGGGTTGTTCTGCCGGCGGCGGAGGAGCACGTCGATCAGCCGCCGCACTTCCGCATCCCTTCCGACGACGGGGTCGATGGCCCCCGCCCGCGCATCCGCGGTAAGATCGCGGGCGTAGAGCGTCAGCGGGTCGTCCCGCCGCGCCGGCGCCTCTTCGTCCGCATCGTCGGGCCCGGTCTCCGCCTCCGCGCGGGCGAGGCCGAGGAGGGGGGAAAGCGGGAGGATTCGGCCGCGCAGCGCCTCGTCGGCGAGCATCGCCTTCACTAGTTCCGCCGGCCCGATCCGCTCCGCGCCCACATGCGCCGAGGCGACGATCCAGGCTTCCTTGAGCGCCCTGACAATGCCGGAAGAGATCGTGGCGTCGCGCGATACGCCGTCCGGCCCCGCCGCGATCGCGGCGCGGAGATCTGCGCGGGCGCGGGCCGCGTCGACGCCGCAGCGTTCGAGATGCCGGGCCGCCGGGCCTGCGTCATCCTCGAGAAGTTCGACGAGGAGGTGCTCCGGCTCGATGAACTGGAGCCTCCTCGCCTGGCAATGCTCCGCCGCCCGGTTCAGCGCCTCGCGCGCGGCGCCGTCGAGCCGGTCGAAGAGAATGCCGATCTCGGACATCAGCCGCCCGCCTGCATCGTGCGAAGCCGGAGCCGGGCTGCGCCGTCGCGCCGGCGCGCCCGCGGGTCGAGGAAGCTCGTCCAGCCGAGTTGCGGCGGCCGCGCGCGGGAGAGCCGCGCGGGCGGCGTCTCCTTCGCCTCGACGACGAGCCGGAGGCGCGCCTCGCAGGTCGTCGGCAGCGTGGCGGCGGCGAGTTCGGCGGCGACGCGATGCCTCGCGCCGCCGGGCAGGAGGCTGCGGAACGCCTCTTCGTCCATAGGGCCGAGCGTCAGCTCGACGCCCGCATCCTGAAGCCAGGCGCGCCGCCCGAGGGAGGACCGGCCGAGCTGCGCGCCGGCTCCGCGCGCGCGGATCGGCGTCCTCTCCCGGTCCGGGAAGGGCGCCCAGCCGCCGATGAAGGACCGGCCCTTCGCACCCGTGCGGAAGATCGTCGCGAAGGCCCGTTCCACCGCGTGCATGCTGATAGGCCGCTGGTTCAGGAGCCCGGCGAGGCCCATCAGGGCGCGGACGGAGGCGGTCGGCGGCTCCGCGCCCGCCCGGCCTGCAAGGGCCCGGATCGCGCGCCCCTGCGCCGTCTCCGCCGGGTCCCCCGCCGTTGCGGGCGCCTCGAGGCGCGCAATCTCGAGAAAGATCGCGAAGAGCCGGTTTCCGAATACGTCGAAGAAGTCCGCGGCGTGCGGCTTGCGCGCCGCGTGCCGCGCCAGCGGCTCCGGCAGCGGCCCGCCCGGCCCGAAGAGCGAGAAGGCGCCGGAAACGAGGGTCGCCGTATCGCCCTCTTTCTCGAACGCCTCGACGTCGCCCTCCGCGAAGCCCGACTTCAGCGGCGACCGGACCCGCAGCTTCAGCCCCGGCGTCGCCTCGATCGCGCGCACGGCCGCCAGCAGCTCGAAGCCTTGCGGCTCCCGCTGCAGGCGCGCTGTCAGATCAGAATCTGTTCGCCTGCCGTCGGCGGCCATTTCGCCCATTCCCCTTCGCGCTCCGAACGGATGACGCGCAATGTGCAGAAAGAGTTGACCGCCGCATAGAGCCCGAAGAACCGGGCGAGAACGGCGCCGAAGAGAAAGGCGGAGCCTTCGTCGGCGAAGCAGTCCTGATCCAGCCGCAAGGTCGCCTCCACCCCGCGGCAGAAGCCGCGCCAGCCGTCCTTGCCGAACCGCTCCGTGACGCGGGCTCCGGAAAGGCCGGCGACGCCCTCGATCTGGCGGCGCGCGGCGCGCGCCTCGTCGGGGCAGTAGAGCCGCAGATGCTCGCGCAGCGCCGCCGCCGCGTCCGCCCCCTCTACGAAGGAGAGCTGGTTCACGGAGATGTGGGAGACGAGGCGCCAGAGCCCGGCGTTCACCGGCGGCGCCGGTATCTGCGGCGTCGGGCGGACGGACCAGAACACGCCGTCCACCGGCGCGTCGACTTCGAGCCCGAGCCGCTTTCCGTCTCCCGCCGGGTCCCACTCCATCGGCGTTGACGACGGGATCGTCTCGGCAAGGCCGCGATTGGTGCAGACGAGATGCGCGAAGGCGACTTCCGCCTTCGGCTTTCCCGTGTCGTATCCGGAGTCCCGGAACGAGATGAACATGTCCGACCCGGCGCGCCCGAGGCCGGCGCCCGGCTGTCTTCGCGCCGTCCACCATGTCCGGTCCGGCGCCCCGGCGTCCGCGTGG
>JAUHWJ010000043.1 GCA_030424705.1 Alphaproteobacteria bacterium
TCTCCCGGCCTCCTTTCGGGCGCGCCGCGCGGACCAGATCAGCGATCCAACGACGCATATGATCGGCGAGGCGGCGAGGATTGCGAGGCTCGCGTCGTAGATCGTCGACGCCGCGGCCGAGCCCCGCTTGAAATAGTTCGCGCCATAGCCGGCGAGGAGCGGGCCCACAGCGGTCAGGAGCACGGCCGCGCGTTCGAAGGTCCAGCCTTCGACCTCCGGCGCGCGGCGGATCGTCGAGACGAGGCAGAAGAGATGCAGCGCCGCCGCCGCGGCGATCAGCGCCCAGAGCGGCGAGGGGGAGCGGTCCGCCTCCGTCGCTGTCGCGAGGATCGCGGCGACGAGCCCGGCATAGGCGAGCGCCGGGGCGAGGCGGGGCAAGGTCCCGCCGCTCATGCCCGCCGCCCCCCGTCGATCCGCCGTCCGGTCGCGAGGAGGGCGCCGCAGGGCCGCCACTCCGCCCCGTCGAGCACGAAGATGTCCGCCGCGCCCACGCAGGTCGTCCGCCCGACCTGAAGCGCGCGGCCGGTTGCGCGAAGGCGGGAGCCGCGCGTCTGGCCGAGAAGCTTCACCGTGAAGTCGAGCGTCGCCATCGCGTCGCCCTCCGGCAGCCGCACGAGGATCGCCGTGATCGCCGCCATATCGCCCAGCACGCCGAGCGAACTCGCCGCGAAGGCGCCCTTCGGCGCCTCGAAGGCGGGGGAGAGCGGCGCCTCCAGCGTCACGCCCTCCGCCGACGCCGCCATCACCTCGACGCCGAGCGCCGCGGAGAAGGGCATGAGCCCCAGCGACCGCGCGACACGCGCGGCCTCTTCCGATGCGTCGCCGTCCGCCATCCCCGCCTCAAAGATCCATCAGGAGCCGCCGCGGATCCTCCAGCGCCTCCTTCACGCGGACGAGGAAGGTCACCGCCTCCTTCCCGTCCACGATCCGGTGATCGTAGGAGAGGGCGAGATACATCATCGGGCGCGCGACGATCTGGCCGCCGACGACCATCGGCCGCTCCATGATCTTGTGCATGCCGAGGATGCCGGATTGCGGGGGGTTGAGGATCGGGGAGGACATCAGCGAGCCGTAGATGCCGCCGTTCGAGATCGTGAAGGTCCCGCCCTGCATGTCCCCCATGGTCAGCTTGCCGTCACGGGCCTTCACGCCGAGGTCGTTGATCGTCTTCTCGATCGCGGCGAAGCCCATCTCGTGCGCGTTCCGCACGACGGGGACGACGAGCCCCGTCGGCGTGCCGACGGCGACGCCCATATGGACGAAGTTCTTGTAGACCACATCCGCCCCGTCGATCTCCGCATTCACCGCGGGGACCTCCAGCAGGGCGTGGACGCAGGCCTTGGTGAAGAAGGACATGAAGCCGAGCTTCACGCCGTGCTTCTTCAGGAACTCGTCCTTGTATTCGTCGCGGATCGCCATGATCGCGCCCATGTCCACCTCGTTATAGGTGGTGAGCATGGCGGCGGTGTTCTGCGCGTCCTTGAGGCGGCGGGCGATGGTCTGGCGGAGGCGCGTCATCCGCACCCGCTCCTCCCGCGCCGCGTCCTCCGCCGGAACCGGGGCGCGCGGGGCGCTCGTCGGGGCCGGGGCCGGGGCGGAGGTGGCGTGCACCGGAGCGGAGGCGGGGACGGCCGGGGCCGGGCCGCGCGCGGCCTCGGCCAGAACCTCCGTCTTCGATTTCGCTTCGCCGGCAGGAGCGGGCGCGGCGGCCGGCGCGGGCGCCGCCTTCGGCTCTTCCTTCGGCTTCGCCTCGGCCTTCGGCGCCGGGGCGGCGCCCTCGGCGCCTTCGATCAGGAGCGCGAGGAGCGCGTCGCGCCCGACCGTCTCGCCTTCCTTGGCCACGATCTCGTCGAGCCGGCCCGCCGCGGGCGCCGGCACCTCGATGGCGACCTTGTCGGTCTCCAGCTCCACCAGCGGCTCGTCGGCGGCGACGGAATCCCCCGCCTTCTTCAGCCACTTGCCGACCGTCGCCTCCGTCACGCTCTCGCCGAGCGTCGGCACGCGGATTTCGATGCTCATGCCGTGATCCTCTCTCAGCCCGTCAGCGCGTCGGAGACGAGCTTTTCCTGTTCATGCTTGTGCTGCGCCGCGAGGCCGGTCGCCGGCGAGGCGGAGGCGTTGCGGCCGGCGTAGCGGGCGCGGCCCTGCTTCGCGCCGATCCGCTCCAGCACCCATTCGATGTTCGGCTCGACGAAGGTCCAGGGGCCCTGGTTCTTCGGCTCCTCCTGGCACCAGACGATCTCCGCCTTCTTGAAGCGGGTCAGCTCCTTGGTGAGGGAGAGCGCGGGGAAGGGATAGAGCTGTTCGAGCCGCAGGAGATAGACGTCGTCCAATCCCGCCGCGTCCCGCGCCTCGAGAAGGTCGTAATAGACCTTGCCGGAGCAGATGACGACGCGCTTGATCTTGTCGTCCTTCTTCAGGGTGACGGTGGAGCCGCCGCCCATCTCCGCGTCGTCCCAGAGGACGCGGTGGAAGCTCGAATCCGGCCCCATCTCCTCCAGCTTCGAGACGCAGAGCTTGTGCCGCAGCAGGCTCTTCGGCGTGAAGAGCACCAGCGGCTTCCGGAAGTTGCGGTGCAGCTGGCGGCGCAGGATGTGGAAATAGTTGGAGGGCGTGGTGCAGTTCGCCACGATCCAGTTGTCCTCCGCCGAAAGCTGGAGGAACCGCTCGATCCGCGCGGAGGAATGCTCCGGCCCCTGGCCCTCGTAGCCATGCGGCAGCAGCATCACGAGGCCGGACATGCGGAGCCATTTCCGCTCGCCCGGGCAGATGAACTGGTCGATCATGATCTGGGCGCCGTTGGCGAAATCGCCGAACTGCGCCTCCCAGAGCGTCAGGCCGTTCGGCTCCGCCAGCGTGTAGCCGTATTCGAAGCCGAGCACGGCGTATTCTGAGAGCATCGAGTCGATCACGTCGAACTCGGCCTGCCCCTCGCGGATGTTCTTCAGCGGGTAGTAGCGCTCTTCCGTCTGCTGGTCGATGATGCCGGAATGGCGCTGGGAGAAGGTGCCGCGCGTGCAGTCCTGCCCGGAAAGGCGGACGGGGAAGCCTTCGAGCTGGAGCGTGCCGAAGGCGAGCGCCTCCGCCGTCGCCCAGTCGATCCCCTTGCCCGTCTCGAACATCTTCGCCTTGTCAGCGAAGATGCGCTCCACCGTCTTGTGCGCGTTGAAGCCTTCGGGGATGCGGGAGAGGGCGGCGCCGACCTCGCGCAGACGGTCGAGCGCCACGCCGGTGACGCCGCGCTGATATTCCTCCGCCCCGGCGCCGAGATGCTTCCAGCGGCCGTCCAGCCAGTCCGCCTTGTTGGGGCGATAGACCTTGCCGGCCTCGAACTCCTCGTTCAGCAACGCCTGGAACTCGGCCTTCATCTGGTCGACCTCGCCCTCGGCGATCAGGTCGTCCCTCACCAGCGTCTCGGCATAGAGCTGCAGCGTCGTCTTGTGCTTCTTGATCTCCCGGTACATGCCGGGCTGCGTGAACATCGGCTCGTCGCCCTCGTTATGGCCGAAGCGGCGATAACAGAAGATGTCGAGCACGACGTCCTTGTGGAACTTCTGCCGGAATTCGGTGGCGATGCGCGCGGCGTGCACCACAGCCTCCGGGTCGTCGCCGTTCACGTGGAAGATCGGCGCCTCCACCATCAGCGAAATGTCCGTCGGGTAGGGGGAAGAGCGGGAATTGTGCGGCGCGGTGGTGAAGCCGATCTGGTTGTTGACGATCAGGTGGATCGTCCCGCCCGTGCGGTGCCCGCGGAGGCCCGAGAGGCCGAAGCATTCCGCGACGACGCCCTGGCCCGCGAAGGCCGCGTCGCCGTGGAGGAGGACGGGGAGGACCTCCGTGCGCTCCCGGTCGCCGCTCTGCTCCTGCTTGGCGCGGGCCTTGCCGAGCACCACGGGGTTGACCGCCTCGAGATGCGAGGGGTTGGCGGTGAGTGAGAGGTGGACGGAATTACCGTCGAACTCCCGGTCGGAGGAGGCGCCGAGATGGTATTTCACGTCGCCGGAGCCCGCCACGTCGTCCGGCTTGAAGCTGCCGCCTTGGAACTCGTTGAAGATTGCGCGATAGGGCTTGCCCATCACGTTCGCGAGCACGGAAAGCCGCCCGCGATGCGGCATCCCGATGATGATCTCCTTCACCCCGAGCGCGCCGCCGCGCTTGATGATCTGCTCCATCGCGGGGATCAGCGCCTCGCCGCCGTCGAGGCCGAAGCGCTTGGTGCCGAGATACTTGACGCCGAGGAACTTCTCGAAGCCCTCCGCCTCCACCAGCTTCTGCAGGATCGCCTTCCGGCCCCGCTTGGTGAAGGCGATCTCCTTGCCGTAGCCCTCGATCCGTTCCTTCAGCCAGCCGGCCTGCTCGCCGTCGGAGATGTGCATGTACTGGAGCGCGAAGGTGCCGCAATAGGTGCGCTTCACGATCGCCGTGATCTCGCGCATCGAGGCGAATTCGAGCCCGAGGACGTTGTCGATGAAGATCGGGCGGTCCATGTCGCCGGCCGTGAAGCCGTAGCTCGCCGGGTCGAGCTCCGGATGGCTCGCCGGCGGGGTGAGCTTCAGCGGGTCGAGATCGGCGGCGAGATGGCCGCGGATGCGGTAGGCGCGGATCAGCATCAGCGCCCGGAGGCTGTCCAGCACCGCGGTGCGCACCTGCGACTCGGTGAGCGCCGCGCCCTTCGCCTGCGCCTTTGCGGCGACCTTGTCGGCCAGCTCCTTCGGGCTCCGCTCGGTGGGCCATTGCCCGTCCATCGCGGCGACGAGATCGCCGCCGCGGGTCGGCGGCCAGTCCTTCCGCGCCCAGGAGGGGCCTGCGGGCGCGGCGTCCTCCCCGAGGGAACGGAAGAAGGCGCCCCAGGCCTCGTCCACCGCGCCGGGGTCGGCCTGGTAGCGGGCGTAGAGCTGTTCGACATAAAGGGCGTTATGCCCCTGCAGGAAGGACGAGTTCTGGAAGAGCTCGTTCGGGGATTGCTCGGTCATGTCGCTCTCTCGCCCTCTCTCGGGTCAGCGCCCCATCGCCTTCAGGATCGCGGCGCCCAGCCCGGCGGGGCTGTCGGCCACGGTGAATCCGGCGGATTTCATCGCCTCTATCTTGTCCTCCGCGCCGCCCTTGCCGCCGGAGATGATCGCCCCGGCATGGCCCATGCGCCGGCCCGGAGGGGCCGTGCGACCGGCGATGAAGCCGGCCATCGGTTTCTTGACACGGTTCTGCTTAACGAAGTCCGCAGCGTCCTCCTCGGCGGAGCCGCCAATCTCGCCGATCATGATGATCGCCTCGGTCTCGTCGTCCGCAAGCAGAAGCTCCAGCGCGTCGACGAATTCGAAGCCCTTGATCGGGTCGCCGCCGATGCCGATGCAGGTGGACTGGCCGAGGCCCGCCGCCGTCGTCTGCCCCACCGCCTCATAGGTCAGCGTGCCGGAGCGGGAGACGATGCCGATCCGCCCGCGGCGGTGGATATGGCCGGGCATGATGCCGATCTTGCATTCGTCCGGCGTGATGACGCCGGGGCAGTTCGGGCCGATGAGAGTCGAATTCGAGCCCTGGAGCGCGCGCTTCACCTTCATCATGTCCATCACCGGGATGCCCTCGGTGATGCAGACGATGAGCTCGATTTCCGCGTCGATGGCTTCGAGGATCGCATCGGCGGCGAAAGGCGGGGGGACGTAGATGGCCGAGGCGTTGGCGCCCGTCGCCTCCCGCGCATCCGCCACCGTGTCATAGACGGGGAGGCCGATATGCGACGTCCCGCCCTTTCCGGGCGTCACGCCGCCGACCATCCTCGTGCCGTAGGCGATCGCCTGTTCGGAATGGAAGGTGCCCTGCGAGCCGGTGAGGCCCTGGCAGATCACCTTGGTGTTCTTGTTTACGAGAACGGCCATGAGGGCCCCCTGTTCAAATCTCTTCCGGTCCGGCGCGGGCGATCAGCCCTTCACCGCCTTCACGATCTTCTGCGCCGCATCCGCGAGGTCGTCCCCCGAGGTGATGTTGAGGCCGGATTCCGCGAGGATCTTCTTGCCGAGCTCCACATTCGTCCCTTCGAGCCGGACGACGAGCGGCACCTGGAGGCCGACCTCCTTCACCGCGGCGATCACGCCCTCGGCGATCACGTCGCAGCGCATGATTCCGCCGAAGATGTTGACGAGGATGCCCTTCACGTTCGGGTCCGACGTGATGATCTTGAAGGCTTCGGTCACCTTTTCCTTCGTCGCGCCGCCGCCGACGTCGAGGAAGTTGGCGGGCTCGGAGCCGTAGAGCTTGATGATGTCCATCGTCGCCATGGCGAGGCCGGCGCCATTCACCATGCAGCCGATCTCGCCGTCGAGCGCGATGTAGTTGAGGTCGAATTTGGAGGCCTGAAGCTCCTTCGGGTCCTCCTCCGTCTCGTCGCGGAGCGCCATGATCTCCGGATGGCGGTAGAGCGCGTTCGAGTCGAAGTTCATCTTGCAGTCGAGGCAGACGACATCGCCGGCCTTGTTCACGATCAGCGGGTTGATCTCGAGGAGGCTGCAATCCTTCTCGGTGAAGAGCTGGTAGAGCTTCGCGACGAGCGCGACGCACTGCTTCACCGCTTTGCCCTCGAGCCCGAGCGCGAAGGCGACGCGGCGGCCGTGGAAGGGCTGCACGCCGGAAGCGGGGTCGACGGAGAAGGTCAGGATCTTCTCCGGCGTGTCATGCGCCACCTTCTCGATGTCCATCCCGCCTTCGGTGGAGACGATGAAGGAGACGCGGGAGGTTTCCCGGTCCACCAGCAGGGCGAGGTAGAGTTCGGTCTCGATGTCCGAGCCGTCCTCGATATAGACGCGGTTGACCTGCTTGCCCGCCGGGCCGGTCTGATGCGTGACGAGGGTGCGGCCGAGCATCCGCTCCGCCTCCTCCGCCGCCTCCTCGACCGATTTCGCGATGCGGACGCCGCCCTTCGGCCCGGCCGATTCCTCCTTGAAGGAGCCCTTGCCGCGACCGCCTGCATGGATCTGCGCCTTTACGACCCAGATCGGCCCGTCGAGCGCGCCGGCCTGTGTCTTCGCCTCCTCCGCCCGCGTCACCGCGCGGCCGTCGGATACGGGAAGCCCGTAGTCCTTGAGGAGGAGCTTCGCCTGATATTCGTGAATGTTCATGGGGTTCGGTCCGTCGCCAGATCATCGACCCCGCGGGGCCAGCGCCACTCGGCGGCGCCCCGCAGCGCGCCGTGTCCGCATCGCATAAGCCGCTCGGCGCAGGATCGCAACGAAAATGACCGTGATTTTTTGGTAACCGCCCGAACGGGTGGTATACGGCGCGCCGGAGCGGGCGCCGGGTGCGCGTCGTTGACAGCCCGGCATGCGTCTGAAACACAACCGAAGCTGGTTGACGAAGGAAACGCTCATGCCGCTGGCGACGATCAACGGGCAGGTTTTCTTCTCCGTCCATGTCCCGAAATGCGGCGGAACCAGCGTGGAGGAGTTGCTCACCCGGCACGGCAGGCTCGCGCTCGACTTCGCGCTCCGGAGCGCGCCATCCTTGCCGCCATACGCCGCGTTAACACGCCGCCACTATGCGCCTGAGTGAGAACCACGCAGGAACCGAACGAAACGCGATGCCAAACCCTCTCGTTCAAAGAGTCGTGCGGCTGGTCCGGAGGGCCTCGGTCCGGTTTCTGTCTCCGGCCGTCGCGCGGCTCCGCGGCGTGAATGAGGGCGTGGTCCGCCGTGAGATCCTGTATGCGATGCTCGAGATCGAGGGGCCCGACCCAGAAGTCTGGGCGGGCCCGATCTTCATCCATGTCCCGAAGGCGGCCGGGTCCAGCATCCTGGATACCGGGGTCAAGTCGACGCCGGGGCACAAGCCCCTGTCCTTTTACCTGCGCCACCGTCCGAAGGGTTTAAAGATGCCCGTGACCTTCGCCGTGGTGCGCCATCCGGTCGACCGCTACATCTCGGCCTTCTATTTCCTGCGCGGAGGCGGCATCAACCCGCAAGACGCCCATTGGGCCGCCCGCCACATCCCGCCGGAGATGGACCACAACGCCTTTGCCGAACGGCTGGCGGAGCGGCCGGACTACCTGCGCCAGTTGCACCTGCAGCCCCAGGCGCCAATGCTGACCGACGGGGCAGGCGCCATCGCCGTCGACCACGTCCTGCGTATCGAGACGCTGCGCGGGGATTGGCCCGCCTTCGCGGAAGCCCATGGTCTGACGCCCGACCTGCCGAAGAAGAACACGGGCTCCGCCCATCCGGGGGGCCGCCCCCCGCCAACGACGGAGCGCTGCCTGGAGATCCTTTGCCGGGTCTACGCCGACGATTTCGCCAAGCTCGGTTATACCGGAGAGAGCGGGGTGAAGACGCCTCGATAGCCGGCGGCGAAGGTCGGCCGGACGGCGGAGAGGTTGGAATCGGGGCGGACGAGGCGACGATCCGGGAGAGCCGGACTTGCCGACGGCGACCGTCTGCTCGCCGGACACTGCACGGATGCTCCGCGACTTCTATGCCGCTGACTACGCCCTGTTCAAAAGGCTGCGCGCCGCCCGCCGGTGAGCGGGCGGCTGCGGCGGCTCAGGCGAGCGCGCCGTCGATTTCCTTGCAGGCGGCGACGAGGCCCTTCACCGCGTTGACGGACTTGTCCATCATCTCCTGCTCGGCCTTGTCCAGCTTGATGTCGATGACCTTCTCGACGCCGCCGGCGCCGATGATCGTCGGCACGCCGACATACATGCCGTCGAGCCCGTAGGCGCCCTCGACCCAGGCGGCGCAGGGCAGAACGCGCTTCTGGTCCTTCAGGAAGGCTTCCGCCATCTCGATGGCCGAGGCGGCGGGGGCGTAGAAGGCGGAGCCGGTCTTCAGCAGGGCGACGATCTCGGCCCCGCCGTCGCGCGTGCGCTGCACGATCGCGTCCAGCTTCTCCTGCGTCGTCCAGCCCATCTTCACGAGATCGGGGAGCGGGATGCCCGCCACGGTGGAATAGCGGGTCAGCGGCACCATCGTGTCGCCGTGGCCGCCGAGGACAAAGGCTGTGACGTCCTTCACCGAAACGTCGAACTCCTCCGCGAGGAAATAGCGGAAGCGCGCGGAATCGAGCACGCCCGCCATGCCGCAGACCATGTTCTTGGGCAGGCCGGAGAACTCGCGCAGCGCCCAGACCATCGCGTCGAGCGGGTTGGTGATGCAGATGACGA
>JAUHWJ010000633.1 GCA_030424705.1 Alphaproteobacteria bacterium
ACCTCAAGTATTACGCCGAGGGCAACGGCAACGGCCAGGCGACGCAGGAAATGCCCTGGGACCCGATGAAGGATTACGCCTTCATGTGGGCCAACACGCAGAAATTCATGTCGATCTTCCGCTGCCTTAAGCCGGTGATCTGCAAGGTCCACGGCTACGCCGTGGCCGGCGGCTCCGACATCGCGCTCTGCGCCGACATGATCGTGATGGGGGAGGAGGCGCGGATCGGCTACATGCCGACGCGAGTCTGGGGCTGCCCGACGACAGCGATGTGGGTCTACCGGCTCGGGCCGGAAAAGGCGAAGCGGATGCTCTTCACCGGGGACAAGATCACCGGGCGGGAGGCGGCGGCGATGGGCCTCGTGCTCGAAGCCGTCCCCGAGGCGGAGCTGGACGCGCGGGTGGAGGCGCTCGCGGCGCGGATGGCGACCGTGCCGGTCAACCAGCTCGTCATGCAGAAGATGGTCGTCAACCAGGCGGTGGAGGCGCTCGGCCTGAACGAGACGCAGCGCCTCGCCACGATCCTCGACGGGATCACGCGGCACTCGCCGGAGGGCCTGAACTTCAAGGCCCGGGCGGAGGCCGTCGGCTGGAAGCGGGCGGTGGAGGAGCGCGACCGGGGGACATGGGACTGGACGGCGAACCGGCCTATCAACCCTGAGGCGTAGGATGCGGTGCCTCTCACGCAAGGGTTTCACCGGATCGTGAAGGCGGCGAGGTGGGCGCACACCTATCTCTCAAGGATGTAACCTTGGAGTTCGCCATGTTCCGCCGACCCTCCCGCATTCTCGTCGCCCTTTCCGCCCTCGCTGTCCTCTCCGCCTGCACCGCCGGGGCGACGCTCGAAGACCGGCACCCAGGCGCCAAACGCGCCAACACCTACGGCTGCCCCTGCCGCTAGGCCCGAAGAACGCCGCTTGACGCAACGCTCCGCGCTGTGCTGCCCTTGGCGAAGAGCGCAAAGCGAGAGGGGCAAGCGGCATGACCCATTCCTACGAATCCGGCCGCCTGAATCTCCCCTTCGTCGGCATCGCGACCTTTGCGAAGAAGCCTTACGAGCCGGACTGGTCCGCGCTCGACGCCGATGTCGCGATCCTCGGCGCGCCCTTCGACATGGGGACGCAATATCGCGCCGGCGCCCGGTTCGGGCCCCGCGCGGTGCGGGAGGCCTCGACGCTCTTCTCCTTCGGCCATGCCGGCGCCTATGACCATGAGGATGACGCGGTCTATCTCGGCCCCGAAGTCTCCATCGTGGACATGGGGGACGCGGACATCGTCCACACCGACACGGAGCAGAGCCACGCGAATATAGAGGCGGGCGTGCGCGCCGCCCTCGCCGCCGGGGCGCTGCCTGTGGTGATCGGCGGGGACCACTCGGTCAACATTCCCTGCATCCGCGCCTTCGACGGGGAGGGGCCGATCCACATTCTCCAGATCGACGCGCATCTCGACTTCGTGGACGAGCGGCACGGCGTGCGCCACGGCCACGGCAACCCTATGCGCCGCGCGGCGGAGCGGGACTACGTCACCGGGATCACTTCGCTCGGCATCCGCAACGTCTCCTCCACCGCGCGGGAGGGATACGAGGCGGCGCGGATGATGGGGGCGGACATCCTCTCCGTTCGCCAGGTCCGCCGCCTCGGAACGGCCGGCGTGCTGGATCGCCTGCCGGAGGGCGCGCGGCTCTACGTCACCATCGACATAGACGCCTTCTGCCCCTCCATCGCCCCCGGAACCGGCACGCCGAGCCATGGCGGCTTCCTCTATTACGAGG
>JAUHWJ010000044.1 GCA_030424705.1 Alphaproteobacteria bacterium
CCGCTCGCCTTCGGCGAGGCGCTCGGTCTGCCGGAGGCGCTGCGCCGCGCCGCGCGGAGGGAGGTGACGGTGAACGGCCTTCCGATCCTCGCGGACGATCCGAATCTCGGCCTCTATTATGAGCGGCGAGTGATTTCCGGGCCCGATTCCTTCGCCCTTCCCGCAGCGGATTTCGACGATTTCGCCCGCGCGATCCGGCTGAAGCTCCTGCGGGAGCTGCGCGCGCTTTACGGAGAGGCGCTCGAAGCGCCCTACCGGCCTGTGAAAACGGCGACGATTCGCCCTTGAGGCGACTTGACGCAGCGTCCACTTTCCTTTCAGTTTGGGCCGCTTGCAAACGTCCGGACACCGCGACCTGCGGGAGAGACCGGCATCCATGGGAGGAAATCGGAGTGAGCAAACTCTCGTACGGACTCGCGGCCGCTGTAGCCGCGGCCTTTCTCGCCGGCGCCGCCGGCGCCGCCGATACGGTGAAGGTGAAGCTGGAGCCTGTGGTTTCCGGCCTCAATCAGCCCCTCGCGATGGTCCAGCCCAAGGGCGACAACCGCATGTTCGTGATCGAGCAGTGGGGCCGGGTGATGATCGTGGAGGACGGCCAGCTGCACGGCACGCCCTTCCTCGACATCCGCGGCCTCATCATCGACCGGCATCCGGATTTCGATGAGCGCGGCCTCCTCGGCCTCGCCTTCCATCCGGACTTCGCGAACAACGGGAAGTTCTACGTCGCCTATTCGACAAATCTCGACTTCCAGGGCGATCTCGGCCAGATGCTCTGGTACGACCACTCGAACGTCGTCGCGGAATACACGGTCTCCAAGGACGACCCGAACATGGCGGACCGGTTCTCGGGCCGCATCCTCTCGTCTATCGCCTGGCCGCAGTTCAACCATAACGGCCACTGGATCGGCTTCGGGCCGGACGGGATGCTCTACATCTCCACCGGCGACGGCGGCTACGCCAACGACTGGGGCATCGGCCACAACCCGCTCACCGGCAACGGGCAGGACCTGACGACCCCGCTCGGCAAAATGCTCCGCATCGACCCGGAGACGGGCGAGGCCCCGGCGGACAATCCCTTCGTCGACAATGAGGACGCGGACCCGCGCATCTACGCCTACGGCCTCCGCAACCCCTGGCGCTGCAGCTTCGACATGGGTGGAGACAACGCGCTCTACTGCGCCGACGTGCAGCAGAACAGCTACGAGGAAGTCAACATCATCAAGGCTGGCGGCAACTACGGCTGGCGTCGGATGGAGGCCGACAAGTGCTTCAACTTCGAGGAGCCTGACAACCATCCGGCCTCCTGCGACATGGCCGGCCTCGAAATGCCGATCATGACCTACAACAACTGCACCGCGAAGCCAGACGGCTGCGACGGCATCTCTGTCACAGGCGGCTATGTCTATCGCGGCGCGCACGCGGCTTGGGACGGCGCCTATATCTACGGCGACTGGTCCAAGCAGTTCGGCGCGATGGACGGGCAGATCATGGTCGGCGTCCCGAACGGCTCCGGCGGCTATGACCGTAAGATGGGCGAAGTGACGAACATGGACGGCCCGGTTCCCTACATCCTCGCCTTCGGGCAGGACACTGCGGGCGAGGTCTACGCGCTGACCTCGGTCACGACGGGCCCCGTCGGCTCTCAGGACACGATCTACAAGGTCGTTCCCGCCGAGTGATGCGGGGGCGGGGCCGGCTTGGGCCGGCCCCGCATATCTTTCTCAATCCGATTCCGGAACGCCGCCCCGCAAGCGGGCGGCTTGTCTGTGGAGTTCGTATGAAACCGAAGATCATCGCGCTCGCCTTCCTGCTCGCGGCCGAGGGGGCCGTCATGGCCGCAGGAGCGGCAGAGAAGAGCGAGCCGCCCGTCCCCTTCACGGAGGACTATCTGCACGCCGCCGAGAACATCGCCGGCGGCGAGACGATCTGGAAGGATCAGTGCCAGCATTGCCACGGCGCTAAGGCGTATCCCGGCAAGGCGCCGAAGCTTCGCCCGGCGCGCTACAAGCCCGAATTCGTCTATCGCCGCGTGGCGGACGGGTTCCGCAAGATGCCAGCCTGGAAGGACGTCTACACCGAGGAGGAGATGATGCAGATCGTCTCCTACATCCTCTCGGACCAGTTCAGCCCGTGAGGCGCGAAGAGCTGGGGGGCGCTCAGGCGCCCCGCCGGCTCCGGAGCGCGACGACGCCCGCCGCAAGGAGACAGAGAACGAGGATCATGACGCCCATGCCTTCGCGCGCCGTCTCCGTCTCCCACCAGACGTCCATCATCCAGAAATGATCCGTCGTGGGCCAGTAGTGGTAGAGTTCCCAGAGCGCGGCGAGCAATGTCGCGCCGAAAAGCGCGAAAGCCGCGCCGGAGGCGAAGACTTTCGGGCGGAACGCCGCGGCGGCGCACCAGACCGCGCCGACGCCGTAGATCACCATCCAGATCATACCGTCCGGATCGTTGTACTGAACGGCGACGAAGAGAAGCAGAAAGACGGCGAGAACCCCGTTGAGGATGCGCATGTCGGACCTCCCGAAACAGGCGAGAGGTCTTGCGCGCCTCCCGTCCTACGGGATTAGAGTAGCCCCAGCGCCGGCGCGGGTAAAGACGCGGCGATGACGGAGGAATGGCGATGATGACGCGAACTGAAGCCGATGCGACCCTTTTCGGAGCCGAGACGGCGTGGCAGCGCTTCTCCGTTCCGTTCGAATTCCCCGTCGTCTTCACCGAGCATCTGTTCGACCCGGCGAACCCCGCCTTTGTCGAGGCGCTGCGGCGGCGCGAGCCGGCGAAGCGCCACCGCGCCCTGATCCTTGTCGACGAAGGCGCCGCCGCCGTCGCGCCCGGCCTGGTCGAGCAGGTCGAAGGCTATTTCGCCGCCCATGCCGGCTCCCTCGCCCTCGTCGCGCCGCCCGAGATCGTGGCGGGCGGGGAGCGGATCAAGACCGAGCTCACCCATCTCGAACACATGCAGGACCGGATCCACGAGCTCCGGATCGACCGGCATTCCTATGTCGTCGCCATCGGCGGCGGCGCGGTGCTGGATGCGGCCGGCCTCGCCGCCGCCACCGCGCATCGCGGCGTCCGCCATGTCCGCGTGCCGACCACGGTGCTGAGCCAGAACGACAGCGGCGTCGGCGTGAAGAACGCGGTGAACCTCAAGGGCGTGAAGAACTATGTCGGCACCTTCGCGCCGCCCTGGGCCGTCCTGAACGACTATGCCTTCATCCGCGCACTGCCGGCGCGGGAGCGGCGGGCCGGGATCGCCGAAGCGGTGAAGGTCGCCCTCATCCGCGACGGGGACTTCTTCCGCTGGCTTGAGGCGAATGCGGACCGGCTCGCGACCTTCGAGGAGAGCGCGGAGCGGGAGATGATCCGCCGCTGCGCGGCGCTCCACATGAAGCAGATCGGCACGGGCGGGGACCCGTTCGAGATGGGCTCCGCCCGCCCGCTCGACTATGGTCACTGGTCGGCCCACAAGCTGGAGGCGCTAACGCGTCACCGGCTCCGGCACGGGGAGGCGGTAGCCATCGGCGTTGCGCTCGACGCGCGCTACTCCGTCCTCGCCGGGCTGCTGCCGGAAGGGGAGGAGGCGCGCGTCGCCACCCTCCTCGAACATCTCGGGTTCGACATCTTCCACCCCGCGCTCGAACGGCGGGACGCTTCGGGCGCCTCCCTCCTCCTCGCCGGGCTCGACGAGTTCCGCGAGCATCTGGGCGGCGAGCTTACGATCACGCTCCTCTCCGCGCTTGGCGTGGGCGTCGAGGTCAACGAGATGGACGGGGCTAAGGTAGCCGCCTCCATCGACTGGCTCCGCGCCCGCACGGGCCGGTGAGATGATCCTGCCCGGCGGGCTCGGCGCGCTCACCTATTGCCTCAACATCCACCCGACGCAGAGCTGGGAGGAGGCGCGCGCCGCGCTCACCGGCCCCGCGCGCGCCGTGAAAGGCGCGCTCTCGCCCGATGCGCCCTTCGTAATCGGTCTCCGCTTTTCCGCCGAAACTACGGCGGAGCTGGCAGAGCCGCGCAAGTGCGCCGAACTCAAGGCGATCCTCGCTGATGAGGGCTTCCTCCCCATCACCATGAACGGCTTCCCCTACGGCCCTTTCCATGGCGAACGGGTGAAGGAGGAAGTCTACCTGCCGGACTGGCGGGCGGAGGAACGGCTCGGCTACACGACCGCCCTTGCGGACCTCATGGCGGAGATCAATCCGGAAGGGAGCTTCCTCAGCCTCTCCACCGTGCCCGGGGCGTTCCGCCCGAACGGCGCCGGCGCGGAGTCGGCGATGGCCGACATGTTGCTCCGCGCCGCCGCCCATCTCGTGAAGCTGGAGGCGGAGACGGGCCGCCGCGTCGCGCTGGCGCTGGAACCCGAGCCCTGCTGCTTCCTCGAAACCATCGAGGAAAGCGCGACCTTCTTCCGCGCGCATCTCTTCAGTGACGCCGCCGCCGCCCGCCTCGCCGCGCTTACGGGGCGCAGCAGGGCCGAGGCGACCGACCTCCTCCCGCGCCATCTCGGCCTCTGCTACGATGTCTGCCATGCCGCCGTTGAGTTCGAGGACGCGGCGCAAAGTCTCGCGATCCTCCGCGAGGCCGGCGTGCCCGTCCACAAGCTCCAGCTCTCCTCCGCGCTTCGCATCCCTTCGGGCTCGCCGGAAGCCCGCGCCGCGCTCGCCGCCTTCGATGACGGCGTCTATCTCCACCAGCTCATCGCCAGGGGACCGCGGGGCCTCCGCCGCTTCGCTGATCTGGGCGAAGCCCTCGCCCCCGGCGGCGCGGCGGACGGGGAGGAATGGCGCGTCCATTTCCACGTCCCCGTCTTTCTCGAAACGCTCCCGGCCTTCGGCACCACGCAGTCCTTCCTCGCGGATATCCTCGCCCTCCACCGCGCCGCGCCGATCTCTCCTCATCTGGAGGTAGAGACCTACACCTGGTCCGTCCTCCCACCCGGCCTCGCCGCCGGGTCGGTGGATCAGGCCGTCACGCGCGAGCTGACCTGGGTGAAGGAGCGGCTCGCGTGACCTTCGGCACGATCCTCCGCCTCGGCCGCGTCTCGAATATTCCCACGGTCTGGACCAACGCGCTGGCCGGCGCAGCGCTCGCCGCCGCGGGCGGGGTTCCCTTGGAGACGGTTCTCCTCGCCGCGCTGGCGCTGACCCTCTTCTACGAAGGCGGCATGTGGCTGAACGACGCCTTCGATGCGGAGATCGATGCGAAGCTCCGCGCCAACCGCCCGATCCCGATGGGAGAGATCGGGCGCGGAACCGTCTTCGCCGGCGGCTTCGCCATGCTCGGCGCAGGAACCGCCATCGCCTTCCTGCTCGGAGCGGCTGCGGGCGTAGCCGCCCTCGCGCTCGGCCTCGCGATCTTCCTCTACGATTGGCTGCACAAGCGCACCGTGCTCAGCCCCGTGATCATGGGGGCGACGCGATTTCTCTCCTACGCCCTCGCCGCGCTCGCCGTGGGCGGCTTCGCTGGGCCGCCGCTCTGGGGCGCGTTCGGCCTCTTCGCATGGATCGTCGGGCTTACATACGCCGCGAAGCAGGAAGCGTACGACCGGATCGGCGCCGCGTGGCCGCTTGCCGCACTCGCCGCGCCGATCCTTTATGCGCTCTGGCTCGGCCTCTCGGAGCCCCTCGCCCTCGCCTTCGCCCTTGCCCTTACGGCAGTCGCAGCCCTCGCCCTCCGCCGTCTCTTCCGCCGCGCGAAGGGGGACGTGCCAAAGGCGGTGGTGACTATGATCGCCGGCATATGCCTCTACGACGCCGCGCTCATCGCTTCGACGGGGGAGACCGGGCTGGCGCTGCTTGCAGGCGCGGGCTTCCTCGCGACGCTGGCGCTTCAGAGAGTCGCGTCGGGCACTTAGGGCAAGCGACGTACTCCTGATCCGCCTCCTGAATCCCGCCGCAGGCGCTGGACGCGCCGGCGCCCCACAGCGTAGAAGGCGCCGAACCAGAGGGAGAGACGGATGAGCCAGGACATCACCACCGAATTTGCCGACCGGATGCTCTCCCTCGGCCTCGCCCGCGTCTCCGAGGCCGCCGCGATCGCCTCGGCGAAGCTCATCGGCCGCGGCGACGAGAAGGCGGCGGACCAGGCGGCGGTGAACGCGATGCGGGAACAGCTGAACCTGCTCGACATCCGCGGCGTCGTCGTGATCGGCGAGGGCGAGCGGGACGAGGCGCCGATGCTCTTCATCGGGGAGGAGGTCGGCTCCGGAGCCGGCCCGGAGGTCGACATCGCGCTCGACCCGCTCGAAGGCACGACGCTGACGGCGAAGGACATGCCGAACGCCCTCACCGTCATCGCCATGGGCCCGCGCGGCTCCCTCCTCCACGCGCCCGACGTCTATATGGACAAGCTCGCCATCGGGCCGGGCTATCCCGATGGGCTCGTCGATCTTGACATGAGTGTGACGGAGCGCGTCCGCGCCCTCGCCGCCGCCAAGGGCGCGGCGCCGGGGGACGTGAAGGTCTGCGTCCTCGAACGCCCGCGCCATGACGCGATCGTGCGCGAACTGCGCGAGGTCGGAGCCCAGATCCGCCTCATCACGGACGGGGACGTCGCGGGCGTCATCCACTGCGCCGAGCCGGAGCTGACCGGCATCGACATGTACATGGGCGCCGGCGGCGCGCCTGAGGGCGTCCTCGCCGCCGCCGCGCTCAAGTGCATGGGTGGGCAGATCCAGGGCCGACTCCTCTTCCGCGACGATGACGAGCGCGGCCGCGCCGCGAAGGCCGGCATCACGGAGCTCAACCGGAAATACAGCCGGGACGACATGGTGACGGCGGACGTGATCTTCGCCGCCACCGGAGTCACCGACGGGTCGATCCTGCCCGGGCTGAAGCGCCGCGGCGGCTATGTCGAGACGGAGACGATCCTGATGCGCTCGCGCACCGGCTCCGTCCGCCGCCTCCGCTACCGCACGCGGGAGCTCTGATGGCGGAGCGGCGGCGGCGGAGCCGGGCGGCCGTCGCCTTCCTCCTCGTCTGGCTTGCGCTGCTGACCGGCATGGCCGCGCTCGTCGTCATGGGCTGGGCCTCCGCCGCGCCCGGGGGCGAGGCGCCGCCCTTCGTCTGGCTCGGCATCGCGGCGGGCGGCTGGGTCTTCGGCCTCCTCCTCCTCCGCCGCGCGCTCCGGGGGGAGCCGGAGGGCGCGCCGAACCGCCCGCCGCCCCGGCCCGAAGGCGGGCCTGGCGAGAGCGGCCGCGGCCTTGACTGAGCCCGCCTTTCTCGGCGTAGAAGCCTCCACCCTCGGGCGTCGCTGGATCGGACCGGGCGAGGCCGCGGAGCGGATGGGCGCCGCAATCGCGCGCGAGATCGGGGCGCCGGAGATAATCGGCCGCCTCCTCGCACTCCGCGGCGTCCAGCCGGAGGAGGCCGCCGCCTTCCTCGACCCGACGCTGAAGGCGCTCCTCCCCGATCCCTCCACGCTCCGCGACATGGACCGGGCCGCCGCCCGCCTCGTCCGCGCCGTCCTGCGGCGGGAGCGGGTGGCGATCTTCGGCGACTATGATGTGGACGGCGGCGCCTCCGCCGCGCTTCTCGTCTGCTGGCTGCGCGACCTCGGCCTCGCCGCCACGATCTACGTGCCGGACCGGATCGACGAGGGCTACGGCCCGAACGAGCCCGCCATGGCCGCGCTCGGCGCCGCGCATGACCTCATCCTCTGCGTCGATTGCGGCACGCTCTCCCACGGGCCGGTCACGGCGGCGCAGGCGGCGGGCGCTGATGTGGTGATCGCCGACCACCACCTCGCAGGGGAGACGCTGCCCGAATGCGCGGCGGTGGTGAACCCGAACCGGCACGACGATGCAAGCGGGATGGGTCATCTCTGCGCCGCTGGCGTCGTGTTCCTCCTGCTCGTCGCCGCGAACCGCCTGCTCCGGGCGGAGGGGCGGGCCGCGCCGGACCTCATGGCCGCGCTCGACCTCGTCGCCCTCGCCACCGTGGCGGATGTCGCGCCGCTTACCGGCGTCAACCGCGCCTTCGTGCGGCAGGGGCTGAAGGTGATGGCGGCGCGCGCCCGGCCCGGGCTGATGGCGCTGGCGGACACCGCGCGGCTCACCGCCGCCCCGGCCTCCTTCCATCTCGGCTATGTCCTCGGGCCGCGGGTGAACGCCGGCGGGCGGATCGGCAAGGCCGATCTCGGCGTCCGCCTCCTCTCTACGACCTCTGCGGAGGAGGCGGAGGGGATCGCCTTCGAGCTCGAACGGCTGAACGAGGAGCGGCGGCGGATCGAGGCGGAAGTGCTGGAGCGCGCGATAGAACAGGTCGAGGCCCGGGGCGCCGAGGGCCCGCTCGTCTGGGCGGCGGCGGAGGGCTGGCACCCTGGCGTCGTCGGCATCGTCGCCGCGCGCCTGAAGGAGCGGTTCGAGCGGCCGGCGGTCGTCATCGGCTTCGAGAACGGGGAGGGAAAGGGCTCCGCCCGCTCGGTGGAAGGCGTCGATCTCGGCGCCGCCATCGCCGCGCTGGCGCGCGACGGGTTGATCGCAAAGGGCGGCGGGCACCGCATGGCGGCGGGGCTCAGCCTCTCCGCCGGGATGCTGGAGCCCGCGATGGCGGCGCTTGGCGCAAGGCTCGCCCCCGCGATGGGCGCCCTTCCGCCCTTCCGGAGCCTCCGGATCGACGGCGCGCTCTCCGCCGCCGCGGCGACGCCGGAGCTTGTCTCCCTGCTGGAGGCGGCGGGGCCCTTCGGCCAGGCCGCCCCCGCCCCGCGCTTCGCGCTCCCCGGCCTCCGCGTCGCCTTCGCGAAGCGCGCGGGGGAGGCGCATCTGCGGCTGACCCTCGCGGACCCGGCGGGCGGCCGGCTCGACGCCATCGCGTTCCGCGCCTTCCCCGGCCCGCTCGGGGACTTTCTCGAAGGCTCCGGCGGCGCCCCGCTCCATGTCGCCGGGCGGCTGGAGATCGACGACTGGGGCGGGCGGCGGAAGGCGAAGCTGCGGGTGGAGGACGCCGCCCCCGCCCGCTGACCCCTTCCGCCCGCCGCGCCGCCGCCCTATGGTCCGCCGCGAAGCACGGAGGGGCGCATGGCCGAGATCGGATACGAGGATTTCCTGAAGGTTGACGTGCGGGTGGGCGAGGTCGTCCGCGCCGAGCCCTTCCCCGAGGCGCGGAAGCC
>JAUHWJ010000045.1 GCA_030424705.1 Alphaproteobacteria bacterium
GATCAGCCGCTTCGCCGCCTCCAGCCCGCGCTCGCTCTTGAGGTCGAGCGCGGCGGAGCGCTTGCCGCGGTTCACGATGTCGGTCGGGTCCGCCGGCCCCGCCTTGCGGACGATCAGCGTCACCTCCGCGCCGAGATCGGCGAGGAACTGCCCCGCCAGCGGGCAGGGGCCCAGCCCCTCCATCTCGATGACGCGCAACCCCGCGAGCGGCCCCGCCGCCTTCCCCTCATCCATCCCGTCCCTCCTGCCGCGCCTCTCCGGGCGCTGTTCGATTCGCGTCGTTCGCGCGAGACCTTGCCCGAGCGCCGCGCCCCGCGCCAGCGCCTCAGGCGAGGCCGAGCGAGACGAGCATGGAGGGAATCTGCCGCCGCATGGCGAAGAAGCCGCGGTCCGCATGGGGCCAGGCGACCTCGTCATGCGGGCGCATGAGCCGGATCAGCCGCACCCCCGCCGCCTCCATCTCCGGCTCCGCCGCGTCGAGATGCGCGGCGGCGGGGCCGATGGCGGGGCGGGCGGTGACGATGAAATGCAGGTCATGCCGTCGCGCCCAGTCGATCAGCGCGGCGGGCCAGAGCCGGTCCTCCCCCCGCTCCGCCTCGACGCCGAAGCGGGCGGAGGCGCGGGCGAGCGCGTCGCGGAGCGCACCCTCCGCGAAGGCGCGGGCGCGAAGGCCCGCGGGCAGGGGCGACCGCCCGTCCACCGCCGAAAGGCCGAGCAGCGCCGCCGGCGGATAGGGGGGCGCGAGGCTCTCCGGCGAACAATCCTCCCCGTGCAGGAGGAGGCCGTAGCGCCCGCCGCCGAAGCGCTCGCCCCGCGGCGGCGGCGCGGTGGCGGGGAGGGCGGAGGCGGGCGGCGCCTCCGCCGCCGCCGCGAGGCCGGCGGGGCGGAACCGCCCGGCGGTGTAGGTCTCGATGTTCTCCGCCCGCGCGAGATAGGTCTTGCCCTGCGTGTGCAGCCCCGCCACCCAGCGCCAGCCGAGCGTGTTCGAGGCCGGGTCCCCGTCCATCAGGTGCCGGAGGAAGAAATCCGCGCCGAGGACCCAGGGCAGCCGCAGCGTGAAGATCCAGATCGAGGCGAACCACATCCGCGCGTGGTTGTGGAGCCAGCCCGTCTCCTTCAGCTCCCGCGCCCAGTCGTCGAAGCCCTCGATCCCGGCGCGGCCCGAAACGGCGGCCTCATAGGCGGCGAAGAGGCCCGGATTGCGCTCGAACCGCGCCAGCTGCCGGTCCAGCTCCACCCGGTAGGCGCGCCAGATCGCCGGCCGCCGCTCCATCCAGCCCTTGTAGTAGGAGCGCCAGAACACCTCCTCCACGAACTTCCCCGCCGCCTCCGGCCCATGCGCGGCGAGCGCGGCGGAAAGCGCCTCGTCCTCGAGGATCAGGCGATGGCGGAGATAGGGGGAAAGGCCGGAGACATTGCTCCTGTCCGCCGGCCCGAAATCGAAATTCCGCCGCTCGGCATAGGCGTTCCCGGCGCGCGGCGCGAACTCCGCGAGCCTCGCAAGGCCCGACGCGCGGTCAGGTCGCCACGCCCCCTCCATCGTTCCCCGCCTTTTCAGCCGCCTTCTTCCTGCGGCAGCGTTCAGAGCAGTAAAGGACCGATTCCCAGTCCCGCGCCCATTTTTTCCGCCATGCGAAAGGCTTTCCGCAGGTCGGACAGAGCTTCGTCGGAAGGTCGCCCTTCCGCCGCATCTTCATTCGGGAAGCGGCAGCGAAAGCTGCCCCTCCGCCGGTTTCCGCCGCCCGCCGCGATGGGGGATTCCGGCCCGGCGGGAGCCGTGCTTCGCCTGGATCGCCCCCGCAGGCGCCCCGAAGCCTCCCGCCTCCCGCCGGCGCCAGAGCGCCTCCCGCGCCCGCCGCGCCGCCGCCTCGTGATCGATCAGCGGCGGCGGATAGGCGAGCGCGCGCGCCCCGTCCCAGAGCCAGGGCTCATGGAGGAGCGGGCCGGGAACGGGCCCGAGCTCCGGCAGCCAGCGGCGGATGAAGGCGCCCGCGGCGTCCTGGTCCTTCCCCTGCTTCACCGGGTTGTAGATGCGGATCGTGTTCACCCCCGTCACCCCGGCCTGCATCTGGACCTGCGGCCAGTGGATGCCCGGCTCGTAATCGGTGAAGAGCCGCGCGAGATGCGCGCCGGGCCGCCGCCAGCCGAGCCCGAGATGATGCGCGGCGAGGGAGACGAGCATCGCCCGCATCCGGAAATTGAGCCATCCCGTCTCCCGCAGGCTCCTCATGCACGCGTCCGCGAAGGGCAGGCCCGTCTCGCCCTTCGCCCAGGCCTCGAAGCCCTCCCCCGCGGCCTCGTCGGCGCGATAGGCGGGGTGGAGCGCGCGGCGTTCGATCTCCGGCTCGTCCTCCAGCTTCTGCATGAAGTGGTCGCGCCAGTGCAGCCGCCCGGAAAAGGAGGCGAGCGCGCCCGGCCAGTGCCCGCCCGGCCGCTCCGCCCGCCGCGCGGCGAGCGCCTGCGCCGCCTCCCGCATCGAGAGCGTCCCCCAGGCGAGATGGGGCGAGAGGCGGGAGCAGGCTTCGGCCGCGGGAACGGGGGCGGACATGGCGCGGCGGTAGGTCTCCCCCCGCTTCGCGAGGAAGCTTGCGAGCCGCTCAAGCGCCGCCGCCCGGCCGCCAGCCTGCCGCCCCGGGCAAAGGTCGGGCGCGAGGCCGAGAGCGGCGGCGTTGGGGATCGGGCCGGGCTCAACGCCCGCGAGCGGCGCGAGCGCGGGCGGCTTCGCGGCCGGCTCCGCCATGAACGCGTCCCAGCGCCGCGCCCAGCCGTCCCGGCTCCCGATCCGGCGGATCACGCCCGATTGCCGGAATTCCCGCCAGGGAACGCCCCGCGCACGCGCCCAGGCGGCGACCCGCCTGTCCCGCGCGAAGGAATGAAGGTCCCCCGTCTCCTCATGGCTCCAGAGCCCGGCGAGCCCGTGCGCCCGCCGCACCGCCTCGAACACCGCCTCCGGCTCCCCGACCCGGATTACGAGCGGCTGCCCGAGCGCGGCGAGTGCCGCCCGCAGCTCGGCGAGGCATTCGGCGACGAAGTCCCAGTGCCGCCCCGCCATCGTCTCCTGCCCCCACCATCCCGGCTCCGCGACTAAGAGCGGCAGAACAGGCCCCGCCTCCGCCGCGGCGGCGAGCGGGCGGTGATCCTCCACGCGGAGATCGCGCTTGAACCAGACGATGTGGAGGCGCTCGGGCATGGCGCGGGAGATAGGGCGGGCGCTGCGCGGGGCGATGCGCGCTCCGTCACGCCCTGTTGCGCAGCGTCACGCCGCCGCGCGCTGGCGTTGCGTCACGCCTTTCTTAACGCGCAATCCGGCACCATACTCATGTCATGAAAACGAGGCTCCAGACCCGGAACGAGATCGCCGCCGACGCGGTCGTCCATGCCCTCGGCGTCGGGTTCGCGCTGATCGGCGGGCCGATCCTGATCGGGCTCGTCGCCTCGCATCGGGAGGCGGGCTCCATCGCCGCCGTCTCGATCTATGTCGCGACGCTGATCGCGATGTTCTCGTTCTCCGCCAGTTACAACCTCATCCCGTTCGAGCGGGCGAAATGCTGGCTCCGGCGGCTCGACCATTCGACGATCTACCTGAAGATCGCCGGCGCCTACACGCCCTTCGCGGCGATTTCCGTGGGCGGGCTGGTCGGGCACGGCCTCCTCGCCGTCGTCTGGGGCGCGGCGGCGGTGGGCATCATGCTGAAGCTCGCCTTCCCCCGCCGGTTCGAGACGCTTTCGCTCATCCTCTATCTCGGCATGGGCTGGGCCGCGCTCGCCGTCGCCGGCGACGTGGCGGCGAGCGTGGAGGGGGGGACGATGATGCTCATCGTCATCGCCGGCCTGCTCTATTCCGGCGGCGTGATCTTCCACCTCTGGGAGCGCCTGCCCTACCAGAACGCGATCTGGCACGTTTTCGTCCTTGCGGCGACGGCGGTGCTCTACGGAGCCGTGGCGCTGGAATTCGCCTGAGCCCTCCGGGCCGGCCCCGGCGGGATTGTTTCAGGGCCATCACGGAAAAGATCGTTTTTATTCAACGATATTTCGATGATAACCATGGTTATGGGCTCAGGCGGCCGCCTCCGCCTCGATCTCCACGAGCAGCGCCGGGTTCACCAGCCCGCTGACGAAGAGCAGCGTGGAGGGCGTCCGCACCTCCCCCAGCCAGGCCCCCCGCGCCGCCCGGAGCGCGCCGAGATCCTCCTGCCGCACGAGGAAGATGCGGAGCATGACGAGGTTCTCCTTCGTCATGCCCGCCTCCCGCAGGCAGGCGTCGATATTGGCGAAGGCCTGCTCGCACTGCGCCGCGATCCCCTCCCGCATCGTCCCGTCGGGCGCGAGGCCGATCTGCCCCGAAAGCGTAAGCCGCACGCGGGCGCCTTCCGCCCGGCAGCCGTGGCTGTAATTCGGCACGCCGAGCGAGACGATGTCCGCCGGGTCGATGAGCTTCCGTTCCATCTCTCTCTCCTTCAGTTCCGCCAGGCCAGCAGCCGCTTCTCCAGCGCACCCACGCCCGCGCTCACCGCGAGCCCGAGCAGCGAGAGGAGCAGCACCCCGGCGAAGAGCCGTTCGAGATCATAGAGCGCGCCGGCCTCCAGAATGTAAGCCCCGATCCCGTATTCCGCCCCCAGCATCTCCGCCGCGACGAGGAGGATGATGGAGATCGCGAGCGAGACGCGGAGGCCGGAGAGGATCCCCGGCAGCGCCGCCGGCATCACGATCTGCGCGACGATGCGGCCCCAGGGCATGCCGAAGCTCTGCCCCATGCGGATCAGCGTCCGGTCCACATTGTCCACCGCCCCCCAGGTCGCGACCACGGTCGGCGTGAAGGCGCCGAAGGCGATCAGGGCGTATTTCGAACCCTCGCCGATCCCGAACCAGATCACGAAGAGCGGCAGGAGCGCGATCTTCGGGATCGGGAAGATCGCCGCGACGAGCGGCGCGAGCCCCGCCCGCGCCAGCGTGAAGAGCCCGATGGTCACGCCCACGGCGACACCCGCCGCAATCCCCATCGCCGCGCCGACGACGAGGCGCGTGATGGAGGGGACGGCGTGCTGGAAGAGGAGCCCCGTCTCCGCGAGCCGCCAGAGCGTCGCCGCCACATCCGAGGGTTTCGGCAGCGTGAGGTTCGAGATGACCCCGCTCCGCGTCCCCGCCTCCCAGACGAGGAGGATGAGGAGGAAGAGCGCGGGCGCCGCCCAGCGCGCCTTGCCGGGCCGGAAGCCGCCGCCGCGGAAGGGGACGGGCCGCGTCTCCTCAGACATCGAGCAATTCCCGGTCCGCCTCCGCCGCCTCCGCCCGCATCATCTCCCAGAGCCGCCGCTCGACCGCGACGAGCGCCGGGTCCGCCGCGCTCCGCGCTTCCAGCGGCGCGTCGATCTCCACCACCTCCCGCACCCGGCCCGGCCGGCGGGAAAGGATGGCGACCCGGTGCCCGAGCCGCACCGCCTCGCCGAGATTGTGCGTGACATAGACCGCGGTGAAGGGCCGCCGGAGCCAGAGCGAGACGAGATCGTCCATCAGCAGCTCCCGCGTCTGCGCGTCGAGCGCGGAGAGCGGCTCGTCCAGCAGCATGACGGCGGGCTCCACCGCCAGCGCGCGGGCGATGGCGACGCGCTGCTTCATGCCGCCCGATATCTGCCGCGGCAGGGCGCCCGCGAACTCCGTCAGCCGCGTCCGCGCCAGAACGTCCGCCACGATCTCCGCCCGCCGCGAGGCCGCCATCCGGTGATGTTCGAGCGCGAGGCGCACGTTCCCCTCCACACTCCGCCACGGCAGGAGCGCGAAATCCTGAAAGACATAGGTGAGCGGGTTGAGACAGCCCGGCGGCGCCTCCCCCCGCATCTCGACGCGCCCTTCCGAAGGAAGCTCCAGTCCGCCAAGAAGCCGGAGCAGGGTGGACTTGCCGCAGCCCGAAGGGCCGACGAGGCAGAGGATGCGCCCCGCCTCCACGGCGAGGTCGATCCCGGAGAGAACCTCCGTCCCGCCATAGCGATGGCTCACCCGGTCGAGGCGGAGCTCCACGGCCGGGCGGCCCGCTCAGATCGCGGGGGCGAAGGAGCCGTCCACCAGCGTCTCCATCGTGACGGAGGCGGGGACGAGCCCCTCCGCCTTGAACCAGTCGAGCTGGTCGCCGATGGAGGCCATGTTGAGCGCCGCGCCCTCGTTCATCCGCATCGCGCCGTTCACGATCTTCGGCTTCGCCGCCTCGTAGTCCTCGTCCGCATAGACGTATTTGTGGATGAGCTTCGTCATCTCCTCCGCCGCCTCGTCCCCCGCCGTGCGGTCGATGAGGGCGGCGTTGAAGTCCGCCGCGCCCTTGGCGAAGGCGGCGATGAAGGCCTCTGCCTGCGCCCGGTCATTCGCCGCGGTCTCGGCCGAGGTGAAGACGGTCGTCACCTGATAGTCGGGCAGGTAATCCGCCACCCAGCCGATCTGCTTCGCGGCGCCCGAGGCGGCGAGCGGCTTGCCGATATGCGGGACGATGGTCCAGGCGTCCACCTGCCCGGATTTCAGCGCGCCGATGATCGCCGGCACCTTCTGCAGCGGCACGAGGTCGATCCCGCCCGGGAAGCCCTCGGCGGCGGCGATCTTCGAGGCCATGTAGTGGAAGGAGGAGCCGGCGGTGGTGTTGCCGAAGGTCCGGCCCTTGAGCCCCGCCGGCGTCGTCACCCCCGCCTCCCAGGCCGCGTTCGAGGCGAGGATGAGCTGACCGTCGATCCCCTTCTCCTCCTGGAGCCCGCCGCCGATCACCTTTACGGCGCCCTTCTCGGCCAGCGAGATCAGCCCGCCGGAGATCGCGGTCACGCCGAAGCCCACATCGCCCGAGGCGATGGCGACCGCCATGGGCTGCGCAGCCTGGAAGAAGCTGAACTCGACGTCGAGCCCCGCCTCCTTGAAGTAGCCCCGCTCGAAGGCGACGAAGGAGGGGGCGTGGCTGGTGAAGCGGAGCGCGCCCACCATCGTCTTCGAAGCGGCCCGGGCCGGGAGCGAAAGAGCGGCGACGGAGGCGATGCCAGCGGCGAGCGCGCCGCGGCGGGTCAGCATGGTCATCGGGGTCTCCCTTCGGGATGTCGGCGTTTCCTGCGGCTGTTGTAGCGGCGCATCAGTGCGGGGCCAAGCGGGTTCGGCGCTCGCGTGACGTTGCGGCGCCTGAGGTCTGGCGCCTTGTTCCCGCCCGAATCGAGAGACAATTGACGTCCACGTAAGGCGCGCGGCGTTCGCGCGCCCTGTTCCGGCGCAAAGCGCCATTGTGGGGACTGACATGAAACTCGCCATCGCCGGCGCGCTCTGCGCCTTCGCCGCCTCAATCGCGCCCGCAGCCGCCACGCCGCTTTCGGGGCTCGACCTGATGCGCGTCTTCAACAACATCGTGCTCGGAAATCTCCAGACCAATGTGGAGACGGAGGGCACGCTCTTCGTCGGCGGGAACTACACGGGCAACGGCGCGACCGTGAACCCGCGCAACCTGCCGGATGTCGATCTCGGCGGCGGGGTTTCGGGCGCCTTCGTCGTCGGCGGGGCGCTTTCGGCGGCGAATGTGAACCTCAACAACGGCTCGGCGCATATCGGCGGCTCCGTCTCGACGAATTTCAACAACAACGGCGGCGGCGACATCGCCATCGGCGGCGCCTTCGCGGGCGCCCTGAACCTCAACGGCGGCGCGGCGACCATTGCGGGCGCCCGGTCGGGGAACATCAACCTCAATGGCGGCTCGGTCACGCAGGCGCCCGTCGCGCCCGTTCCCGTCGCCGAGGTGGCGGCGACGCTTCTCGCCCTTTCCTCCGAGCTTTCGATGCTGGACGCGACGGGCGGAATCGCCAGTCTCTCCGACAACAACAATGTGAGCTTCCAGTCCGTCGCCGGGCCGGACGGCATCGCCGTCTTCAACCTCGACTTCGACACGAACGCCTCGATCTTCGGCGTCGCCGGCACGTTCAACGGGGTGAACGCGGCGCCTGGCGTGACGACGATCGTCAATGTCGCCGGCAAGAACGTTTCATGGAGGCTCAACGCGAACCAGACCTTCCCCAGCGTCCTCTTCAACTTCTTCGAGGCGGAGGAGCTGAGCATTCAGGCGAGCTTCAACGTCTCGATCCTCGCGCCGAAGGCGGCGGTGCGGCTCTCCGGCGGCGGGATCAACGGCACGCTCGTCTCCGGCAACCTGTTCCAGGACGCCGAGGTTCGCCCGCTGACCTTCCAGGGCGACCTGCCGCCGGTTTCCCAGGTGCCGCTTCCGGCCTCCGCTTTCCTCCTCCTTGGCGGGCTCGGCTTCCTCGGCGGGCTACGCGCGCGGCGCCGAGCGGCCTGATCTAGAGCCTGAGGGCGGCGAGAAGGCCGGCGGTCGAGCCGTCCAGCCCCTCCGCCGCCCGCTCCCCCTTCACCATCGGCGCGAGCTCGTTAGCCATCGCCTTGCCGAGCTCGACCCCCCACTGGTCGAAGCTGTTCACGCCCCAGACGGCCCCCTGCACGAATACCTTGTGTTCGTAGAGCGCGATCAGCCGGCCGAGCGCGAAGGCGTCGAGCCGCCGGTGGAGGATCGTCGTCGAGGGCCGGTCGCCCGGGAAGGTCCGGTGCGGGGCCAGCCGGTCGATCTCCGCCTCCGCCAGACCTTCGGCCGCCATCGCGGCCCGCGCCTCCGCCTCCGTCCGCCCGAAGGCGAGCGCGCGGGACTGGGCGAGGCAGTTGGCGACGAGGAGGGCGTGATGGTCGCCGAGCCGCTCCCGCGGCTCGGCGGCGAGGATGAACTCGACCGGGATCGGGTCTATCCCCTGGTGGAGCAGCTGGAAGAAGGAATGCTGCGCATTGGTGCCGGGCTCGCCCCAGATCACCGGCCCGGTGGCCCGCGCCACCGCCGCGCCGGAAAGCGTTACCCGCTTTCCGTTCGACTCCATGTCGAGCTGCTGGACATAGGCGGGGAAGCGCTCCAGCCGCTGGTCATAGGGGATGAGCGCGACCGTGGGCATGGCGAGAAGGTTCCGCCGCCAGATTCCCGTCATGCCGAGGAGGATCGGCAGGTTCCGCTCCGCCGGCGCCTCGAGGAAATGCCGGTCCATCGCCGCCGCGCCGGCGAGGAAGGCGCGGAACGCCTCCGCCCCGACCGCGATGGCGAGCGGCAGG
>JAUHWJ010000046.1 GCA_030424705.1 Alphaproteobacteria bacterium
CCGAGAGGAATTGCGGATAGGCGAAGTCGATCCGCTGGCATCCGATGGTCTTCGTGTAGGCGTCGAGCTCGGGCTGGATCCACGTCTCGACGACGCGCTGCAAGTCGGTGTGAATCAGGATTGCGCGGATCGCGCCCGCGTCCGCGTCCGGTTTGACGTCTGTCGCATACTTCATGCTCTGTCTCCTTTTCTGGCGGGACAGCCCCGCCGGGCGTAATTTGTAGCGCGAAGGCCGTTAAATGTCCAAAAAAATTAATAAAAACAGATACATAAGGAGCTATAGCCGCCGGAGAGACGCGGGCGACAGGCGCCCCCACAAGGCGCGCGGCGACCATGAAGACCGGGCGGCGGACTGGCGGGTCGGCGATGGGGTCGCAAGGCGGCTTTCATGACGCATGACGGTCGGCTATCGTCGGCCTCATCCGACCACAGGACCGCAGGGAGATCACCATGGCGAGACGACCGCGCGCGCGACGGGCCGCAGAAGACGCGGAAGTCGTGGAGGGAGGCGACGCGCCCGCGCTCGAGGCTCAGGCGGCGGCGCTCGGACCGGACGGGCCGGAGCCCGCGGTCGAGGACGCGAGGACGGTTCGGGGCGAGCGCGCCTGGCCCGCGACCAAGATCGAGATGCTGCCGATCTCGGAGCTCAACCCTCATGCGCAGAACCCGCGCAACCACACCCCGAAACAGGTCGAGGCCATCGCGCTCAGCATCGAGAAGTTCGGCTTCACGATCCCCGTGCTGATCGACGAGAAGAACGAGCTCATCGCCGGGCATGGCCGCCTCATGGCGGCGGAGCGCCTGGGCCTCAGCCGCATTCCCACGATGCGCGCGAAGGGCTGGACCGAGGACGAGAAGCGCGCCTACCGGATCGCCGACAACCGGCTGACCGAGCTCTCCTCCTTCGACGAGAGCCTGCTCCGCGCCGAGGTCGAGAAGCTGGAGGCGGCGGGCTTCGATCTCTCCCTGACCGGCTTCGACGAGGGACAGCTGGAACGCCTCTTCAAGGAGGACGACGACATTCCGATCCTCGAGCTGCCGACCGACATGCCGCTCGACCGCTTCTGGATCACGATCCGCGGACCCCTCGCCAGGCAGGCGGAGGCGCTCGAGCGGCTCAAGGCCGTCATGGGCGAGCTCGGCGACATCGACGTGAGACTCGGCACGATCCAGCGCGACAGCGGGAGCTGACCCATGAGCCTCCACACCCGCGGCGACCTGACGATCGGCAAGGTGGCGAAGGTCCGCTCCGGCGCCGAGCGCACGAAGGCCGAAATCCGCCGCCGCGTCCTCGACGCGATCCGCGAAGCCCGCCGCCCGGCCAACGTCCTCGACGCCTTCGCCGGGCACGGCCAGATGCACGCGATGGTCTGGAAGGACGCCGACGCCTATGTCGGGATCGACCTCGACTGGTGGCGCGATGATCGTCTCGCCTTCGTCGGGGACAATCGCCGCGTGATGCGGGCGATTGATCTCTATCAGCACACGATATTCGATTTCGACGGGTTCGGACCGCCCTGGGAACAGGTCTACATTCTGGTCCGCCGTCGCCCGCTGCGCCCAGGCGAGACCATCGGCGTCATCCTCACCGAGGGGAGCGGCCTGGCGCTCAAGGCCGGGGCGAAGCCGACCGCGTTCTACTGGTTCGCCGGGAACGTGAAGAACGTCGCCGGCGGCATCCTGATCCATGACGACATGATCGACCGCGCCATCGACAAGATGTGCCGGATGCTCGGCGGAAGGCTCGCACGGCGCTGGCAGGCGTCGAACAATTCCGGCGGGCACATGCGCTATATCGGCCTCGTTCTCGAGCATGATCCGCAGGCGGAGCGGATCGCGCGGGGCTGATTGCTTGAGCCGCTCGCCACGGCGCGAACGGAGCAATGTCGGTTTTCCGGGACAGCGCGCGCACGACGTCGACATCGGCCTGCTCCTCTCTCAAACGTGCGGCGTCGCGCCTATCTCCATCTCAGGGCTGTCCAGGCGCAGCGCGTCCGCGTCCCCGGCCAACCGGTGCGAAATGGTCACGACGCCAGCGTCGTCCAACACCCGCAAGCGCGTCTTGCGCAGCGCGATCTTGGCGGCCGTCATGCCGAAACTGGACCGTTGGCGGTCCCTTCCGTGATGAAGCCAATCGTCCACGGCCAGACGCCGCAGAGCTTCCCGGCCCACGACGCCCGGTGCATCAGGCTCGTGTCGTTGATGGTCAGTCCGTCCTGCGCCAGCGCCTCCACGCCTGCGACCTGCGCCGCCTTCACCCATGTCGGCTTCGACGGGCTGCGATCTCGCACGAAGCGGAAGGGCTCGCCGTCGCGCCAGAGCTCCCATTCGCGCGGCATCCGGTTCGGGATGAAGAGGGGCGGCTCGTGGTCGCGCCGCAGCCCGACCATGCCGTCGATCCGCATGAGGACGAAGTGATCCGGCTTCGGCGAGCCCTCGGCCTCGCGCGTCGCGAAGCCCATCTCCAGCGCCTTGCGTTTCGCGGCGGCGATGGCGCCGGGCTTCGCCTCCCGGTAGCTCGGTGTCGCGAGATAGACGCAGACGCGGAGCGCGAAGGTCGCGCATTCCCGGTGCATCGGCGGATCGAGAAACGCGCCGCGCGGATCGAAGGCGGCGCGCGGTCCGCCGACGAGCCACACGTCCTCCTCCTCCATGCGCTGCCCGCAGATGCCGCACGATCCCGAAGCGGCGACCATCGCCACCGCCTCGCTGTGGTTCACCGTGAAGATCGGCTGATCCTCACGGTCGCGCGCCACGATCACCGGGATCGGCAGGCCCGCCGCCGAGCGCGGCATGGCGCGCACGCGCGGCGACGCCTTGAGCGCGGCCTCGAGCCGCGCCACGCGCTCCCCGTTCATGCGCGCGCCCTCCGCTTGGCCTGGCGGCCCGTTCCGGTGGAGGTCCTCGTCCGGCGGAGACGCATCTTGCGGAAGTCCCGCCGCTTCGGCTCGCTCTCGATCACGACGAGAGGGCGCGCCTCCCTGACTCGGCGCGCCCGCGCCAGAACAACGGCGAGGCCCGACAGGACCGCCGCGATCTCTTCGGGCGAAAGGGGCGAGGCGTTCGCGCCGCCGTCATGCGTCACGACGACAGGCTGCGGCGTCTGGTCCGAGTCGATCCAGCCGGCTCCGCGCGCCTGACACGCGCGCTCGTCCGGCTTCGCCGCCGTATTCTCCGCCGGTGGCGCGGTCTTGCGCACGGGCGCGGCCTTCCAGGCGCGGGGCGCGGCGACGGGCTCCGGCGGCAGGGTCAGCTTCGCATGCTGCGCGCGCGCCAGCGCCTCGCCCATCTCCTCGAGCCGGGCGCGCCGCGCGCTCCCGTTCGGCTTCGGCGTCGGCGCCGCGGCGGGCTTCGGGGCGGGCGAGGGCGCAGGCGTCGGCTTCGCGCGGGCGACGAGCGGATCGGGCGCCGGCTTCGGCTTGTCTTCCGGTGGCGGCGGCGGCGGGACCGGCTTCGGCGGCGCCGAGGGTATCGGCTCGGGGCTGGCGGTCGCGGGCTGCGGCGGCGCAGGAGGCTCGAAATAGGGTTGCGCCTCCGCCTCCGGGCGCGGCGCGGGCGCCGGGCTTCCGGGCCGACGCTGGCGGAGCCCGCCGAACGGATCGTCCGGATCGAAATCGTAGAGGTCGTCGCCTAATGGGTTCTTGGACATGACGTTCACTTTCAGAACGGGTTTCAATGGTCTCTGGTGCGGTGCAGGCGCTCGCGGCGGCGGCGTTCGTCCTCCGCCGCCTCCGAGGCCCGGTAGAGCGTCAGGAATCGCTCAAGCCAGATGCGCTGGTCGTCGGGCAGGTCCTCCTCTTCAAGGATCATCGGGGCGGCCTCGTCGCCGCGCCCGTGTTCGGCGAGCCAGAGGCCGAAGAGATCGCCCAGGGCACTCGGCTCGTAATCGTAGGGGTCGGCGAAGGAGGGATCGGTCAGAAGCCGGGCGATCTGCTCGCCGTGTTTCTCGACCAGGCGGGCGGGCGGCGTGGGCGCGGTCACAGCCAGCTCTCCACGATCACCGGGTCGTCGTTCGGATCGCGCGGGATGCGCGCGAGCCCGCACTCGGCCAGCATCGTCCGGAGCGCGGTGAGGTCGGGCGCGGTCAGGAGGTCCGCCGTCGGCCGGCTTCGTCCGTGCGCGATCTTGTGGCGCCGGGCGACGGGCTGGTCGCCGAAATCAACGGTGCCGACACTGACCGTCCAGATCGACATCATCGCGACGCCTCCTTCGCCGGCCGGAGGAAGATGTATTCGATCCGGGAATGGCGCATGAAATACGCCCTCCGCCCGAAGACCTTGCCCGATCCGAACTCCACGGATCCGGCGGCGTGCTCCCGCATGATCGGATTGCAGCGTCCGAATCCGAGCGAGGCGTAGACGGCGGCCCGGTCGGCGGCGTCCGTCGCCTGCGAGAAGGTCTGCGGCGAGATCGTCGCCGCGCCGTCCAGCAGGGCTTCGAGCGCGCCGACCTTCGCCTTCGGCCAGTCTACGCAGCTCCGATAGAAGCGCGCTTTCCGGCTCATGGCGCGCCCGCCTCCGCGGCGAGCTCGAAGCGGACCGCCTTCGTCTCGCCGCCGCAGGCGACGCATTCGCAGGCGTCGAAGAGCGACTGGACGGTGAAGACCTGGTTCTCCCGGTCCCATTCCGCATAGGCGTCGAAGAGGAGGTCCTCCGATCCGCACGTCCTGCATTTCCAGCCGTGCGGCGTCTCATCGGTTCAATCTCCATTGGCAGGGTGTGTAATCAGAAGCGAAGCTCGCCGCGCGCGTCCGGCAGAACATCTCCGTAATGTGCGGCGAGAATCCGGTTCAGCGCGTCCTGGGCGGGTCGGCTCCGGAAGAGGACGTGGACGGTCCCCTTCTTGAAGAAGCGGAGCTCGAGATGGGGCGTGAACGCCGTCTTCTTGCGCTCGCGCATGGCCTTCAAGCCGATGTCGCCGGCGGTGGCGATCCGCTCCTCACCGAGCGCGAGATGGATCGCCCGGTCCAGATCGTTGAGCCGGTCGACCGCCGAGTTGACGCCGTAGCGCCAAGACCACGCGCCGTAATCGGTGTCGAGCGCGTAGTCGATGATGATCTTCTTGTCGAAGCGGAAGACCTTGTTCGTCCTGTAGCTGCGGTGGAGCCGCTCGAAGACGTCGACGACGCCCTGCGCGAAGATTTCCGTCCGTCGTCCGGCGAGGTCCTGCATGGTGGCGCGGACCGCCTCGAAGGTGAACTCCGGCGGGTTCTCGTGCAGATCGCGCGCGAAGGCCTCGCGGTCCTTGGAGCCCATCACGTCGTTGATCCGCAGGAACGTCAGGACATGCCGCCAAGCGGCGGCGTCGATCCGCTTGCGGTAGGCGTCGAGCGACCATGGCGAGCGGTCCAGATCGAGCGTGAGCTTCGGCGCGTTCCAGGCGTTGTCTGGCGTCACCTTCTCCGCCGTCTCGTTCACGCGCTTGGCGGCCTCGTAGACGTCGATCGCGCCCGCGAGCGCCCGGTCACGGTGGCCGATGAGGATTTCGAGGGTCGCGCGCGGCACGATCTCGGTGCTGTCCATCTTCATCTCAGCACTCCCCTCGGCCGAGAAACGCGAACGCGAGCGAGACGCAGGCCGATCCCATCGCGAGGAAACAGAGGATGGACGCGAGGCGGATGAGCCGTTTCAGTCGCGCCTGCTTTTCCGGAATGGACTGATGGGTGTGCATCTCGCTCACGCCTCCCCGGTGCAGGCGATAGCGGTCGTCGCGAAGCCGGACAGGCGCGCCGCGTCCCATGCGCGGTTCCAGATATCCATGTCGGTCTCGGAGCCGAAGTCGAACGGGCGCTCCATGACGCGCTCGAAGGCGGACGCCATCACCATGTTCGCGTCGCAGAAGTCATGCGATGCACAGGCGGCGGCGTAGGTCGGGAGCGTATTGCGGCGGACCACCTCCGCAACACTCTCGTCCGTGATCTCCTTTCGCAGCTCGGCCGCGAAGGCGAGCGCGAGCGCGAGGCTCCGGGTCCTGGGTCCGATGTCCGGCGTGCCTGGAAGCTGGCCCTCTATCGAATATCCGTGGTCGCTGGCGTAAGGCATGTCGGTCTCCTGTGGCAGGTCAGTGAATCTCGAAGCCACCGCAAGCGGCGAGGAACGCGCGCCACTCGCGGATGTCTTCGAGCTCAAGGTGGTAGAGGGTGTCCGGGTGGCGGCTCATGCCCGCGCTGGCGCAGGCGTTGCATGTCCCGATTTGGCCGATGCGCGGATGCGGAAAGTCGACCCGTTCCGCCTCTTCGGGCCCGACGGTCTTGAAGACCATGCCGGATTTCCGGCCGACATCGTCGTTGCGGACTCCCGTGCCCTCGCAGAAGCGGCACGGAACGAGCGGCAGAGCGTCGAGCGCCGCCTTGCGCTCGACGACGAACCGCTCCGCCTCGCCGCTCTCGAGCGCCTGGCCGATGATCTCCGCGAGCGCGGCGCTGTCCTCGGCGTCGAGGCCGTCGCCGTCATTGGTGTGCCAGTAGCCGCACTTCGCGGCGACGTCGCCGCCGATCCGCATCGTGTAGTCGGCCAGCGCGCGCCAGCCCCATGCGCTTCGCCGGAACATCGCGCCCTGCTCGGTGGCGGGCGCCCGGCCGATCACGTCCATTCCCATCGCAATCTCCTCTCGGTGAGGACGACGGCGCGCCGAACGCGCCGCCGTCCGCCGTCTCAGGCGGCGTCGCCGGTCGTTGACGATCCGCCGTAGGGCTTCGTGCCGAAGGACGCCCAGGTGCGCGGGCCTCCGACCTCGATGAGGGTCTCGTTGTGCTTCATCGCGCCGACGCGGACGCCGGGATAACGGGCCGCGATGTAGATCGCGGCGTCGCTGTCCTCCTCGAGCGCCAGCTGGTCGCCCTTCTGGTAGCTGTAGGGCGAGATGTCGGCCTCGGTGAGCCCCGCGGCCTTGAGGTCTCCGCGGCTGATGATGAGCCAGCCATGCCCGGGATCCATGATCCAGTTCAGTTCGATGGTCATTCGCGTCTCCTGTGGTAGGGGCCCGGCGATCCGCTCGCCGGGCCGGGCTTCAACCTTTCGCCGCGCGGCGCGGGGCGAGAGGAAGGTCGTTCGGCATCTGTCGCCAGAGCCGGCCGTCGAGCGATGCGCCGCCCTTGGCCTCGGGATCGAGATCGCGGCGCGCCGCCTCCCGCGGCGTCAGTCCGTCGCGCACGACGAGCGGGTTGAACCGCCACGATCCCCATTGCTTGTGGAAAAACGGGACGCCCTCGGCGACGCAGACGTCCCGAACCTCGCGCACCCATTCGAGATCGACCGGGCGCGCATCCCCGCCGCTCTCGCCGCCGGTGATGACCCATCCGATCCCCGAGACGTCGATGACAGGGCCGATCCGGGCGATCAGCGGCTCGACCGAGAGGAACCGCAACGCCGCCGGAACCAGGCGCAGGGCGTCGATCCGCCACGTCTCCTGCGCCCGTTCCACGGACGCGCCGATCCAGACATTCCGGAGATCCGCGAAGCGGTCGCGCCTGCCGAGATACTCGACGGCGATCTCCGGCCTCTTCGTGAGCACCTGATAGGTGTGATGCGGCGTCGCCTTCATGATCTCGTAGGCTTCGTCGCGCCATGCGTCGGCCATGTCCGGATGGAAGAAATCGGACATGGAGTTCACGAAGAAGACGGTTCCCGCGCGCACCCCGAGGGGCTTGCGCATCGCCGCGTTCGTCGCGCGCCCGACCTTGCCGGTCCAGACCGGCTTGCCGTTCACGAGCTTCGTGAGGCCCTTGTAGGCCGGGCTCATGCCCATCGCCTCGATCCGGTGGGCCTGCCGCATCGCATAGCAGTTCGTGCATCCGGGGCTCGCGAGGGAACAGCCGACAAGGGGATTCCAGGTCGCGTTGGTCCATTCTATGTCCGACTTCCGCCGAGCGTATGGCTTCGTCGCTAATTTATCCTGTCCTGTGGTCAATAGTGATCTCCTGCCTGTGAAAGAATAGCCTAGCGGAAAACCTGAAAGATTGCAACTAATTGTTATATAATGAAAAAATGCGTTGCCAACCGTATGGTATGGAATCGTTGCGAGGCGCTCCAGGCCGCATTGTCCTTTCGTCGCTCGGTGTCTTGCTAGGCGTTCCGGACAGCGGAACGGCAAGCCGGCGGGCGGACGGCGACGCTTCATCGCCCGTCCGCCCGTCGGCTTCGCATTTCATCGGTCGTCGTCGCCAAGCGGTCGCTGACCGATGTTCATTTCCGGCGTGACGGTGTCCGTCACGAAGCGCGTCTGGAAGCCGAGCGGCCACCGCTCGCCCAGCGGAAGCGCCCACAGGTGATACTGGTTCGCGCTGTCGACGAGACGGCTCGAGGCGGGGAAGAGCTCCACCGCCTCGCAATCCTCTCCCACCACGTCGTTCTTGATCCGCTGGAGGTCGCGCCAGTCCCGGATCGGCTTCCGGTCGTGCCGCTTGATCGAGAGCCAGGTGAGCCTGAGCTCGTCGGGCGCCTCGTCCTCTTCGGGGCGGATCGCCATGCAATGATAGGCGTGGTTGGTCCAGTGCTCCGCCGTCTCGACCCGCCGGATCATCCAGTCCGCCGCCGCCTGGTCGGCGACGTCGGGATGCGCATCGAGGATGGCGCGGACGCTCCGCTCGTTGACCGGCGGCGGCGCCGCCAGTCTCTTCATGGGACGCCAGCGCGCGCTCACGCCTTCGCCTCCTCGCCGGGCTTGGGCGCGGGCGCCGCCACGTCGTGAAGTGTGCGCGTCTCGATCCGGATCGTGTGGTTCTCCTTCCACTTCGCCCGGAACGCCTCCTCGTCGAGCGCCGCGTCGCCCTCCATGAAGACGTGATCGACGAAGCGTTCGCGGAAGGCGACTTCGATCATGCTCTCGGCCGCCGCGCGGTTGAGGCATATCCACTCGTCGACGTCCTCGGCGTCGTCGTCGTTCTCGATCACCAGCACGGTCACATGGAGCGGATGCGCGACGAGATCGCGCGCCTGCTCGATCAGCGCCTCGAGCGTGTCGTGGTCGCCGGTGAGATTGTCGAGGTCCATCTGCTGACTCGCGAGATGCTCCTCCTCGCTCATCCCCGTGCCCTCCTCGCCGTTCTCGTCGAGCCAGCGTCGGCGGCAGATGTCCTCCCAGCTGTCCAGGCGCGCGACCTG
>JAUHWJ010000634.1 GCA_030424705.1 Alphaproteobacteria bacterium
CGCTGCTCGCCTTCCTCATCCTCATCACCTTCAACCCGTTCGCCATCGCCCTCGGCGTCGCGGCGCTGCTGCCCGTGGCGATCTATCCCTTCATGAAGCGGGTGACGTGGTGGCCGCAGATCTTCCTTGGGATCGCGTTCAACTGGGGCGCGCTGATGGGCTGGGCCGTCCACAGCCACGGGCTCGCGCCGGCGCCTGTGCTGCTCTATCTCGCCGGCATCGCCTGGACGCTGCATTACGACACGATCTACGCGCATCAGGATCGGGAGGATGACGCGCTGATCGGGGTGCGCTCCACTGCGCGGCTCTTCGGCGCGGCGACGGGGCGATGGCTGGCCCTCTTCGCGGCGCTCGCCGTGGCCGGCGCGGGCGGGGCGGCGGCATTGGCGCTTTCGGGCCCGGCGCTCGCCGTCGCGCTCGCAGGGGTCGCGGCTTATGGCACGCATCTGGGGTGGCAGCTACTGAGGCTCGATATCGACGATCCCGACAATTGTCTCAGGCTGTTCCGGGCCAACCGCGATTCGGGCCTGATCCTGCTCGCCGGGTTCTTCGCCGCCGGCTTCGTCTGACCGGGCCGCTTGCGCTTTCCGCCGCGGCGGGCATGATCCGGCGCGCATAAGGAAGGGGGCCTCCATGACCGTCACCATCTCAGACATCCTGGAGGCAGAGCGGCGAATCCGACCCTATGTACGCCGCACGCCCGTCATGGCGGTGGATCCGGCGGATTTCGGGCTCTCCTTCGGCGGGCGGCTCAGCCTCAAGTTCGAGTGCTTCCAGCATACCGGCAGCTTCAAGCCGCGGGGGGCGTTCAACACGCTGCTTTCCGATCCTGCGGGGCGGCCCGCCGTGGCCGTCTCCGGCGGCAATCATGGGGCGGCGGTGGCCTACGCCGCATCGAAACTGGGGCGGGAGGCTACGATCTTCGTTCCCGAATTCGCGCCGAAGCGGAAGGTGGAGAAGATCCGCTCCTACGGGCTCGACCTCCAGATTACCGGCATGGAGATTGCGGACACAATGGCCGCCTATCGCGCCTACCTCGCGGAGACCGGCGCGCTCGATATCCATCCCTACGACGCGCCGGGGACGGTGGCGGGGCAGGGTACGGTCGGCCTCGAATGGCGGGAGCAGGTGAGGGAACAGGGGGGGGACATGGACGCCGTGCTCGTCGCCATAGGCGGCGGCGGGCTCATTTCCGGCGTCGGCGTCGCGATGCAGGGCGGGCCCGCGGTCATCGGCGTGGAGCCGAAGGGCGCGGCCTGCGCCCATCAGGCGCGAAAGGCGGGCGAGCCGGTGCAGGCGACGCCGACCTCCTATGCGAAGGACAGCCTTGGCGCCCCGGCGCTCGGGCCGCTGACTTTCGAGTTGATCGAGGCGCATGTGGAGGACCTCTTGACGGTGGAGGACGACGCGATCCGCGCGGCGCAGGCCGCGCTCTGGCGGGTCTGCGGCGTGGCGGCGGAGCCGGGCGGCGCGACCGCGCTCGCCGCGCTCCTCTCCGGCGCTGTGACGCCGGAGCCCGGCGCGCATATCGGCGTCCTCGTCTGCGGCGCGAATTTCGACCCGGCGACGCTTTCGGGCTGATGGCCGCGGCGCTCCGGGCCGGCGCGCTCTATTTCGCGGCGATCTTCGCGCTCGGCTTCCTGCTCGGTATCGTACGGACGCTCGCGCTCGCCCCGCGGATCGGGGAGACGGGCGCGGTGCTGGCGGAACTGCCGGTGATCCTCGCCGCCTCATGGCTCGCGGCTGGCCTGCTCGCGCGGCCGCTC
>JAUHWJ010000635.1 GCA_030424705.1 Alphaproteobacteria bacterium
CGCCAGCCGGGCGGCGATTTTCCCGAATCGTGCGCATTTCATGGACCGATCTCCCGAAATCTTCGATGATCGCGCCCCGAAGTAGCGGAGGAGGCCGCGATGAAGCTCGACCGGATCGACAGGGCGATGCTGCGGGAACTGCAATCCGACGGCCGCCTCTCGGTCGCGGAGCTCGCGGCGCGGGTGAATCTCTCGAAGACGCCGGCCCATGCGCGGCTCCGCCGCCTGATCGCGGAAGGCTACATCCTCGGCTTCAGCGCGCAGGTGGACCATGCGCGGCTCGGCCTCGGCCATGTCGCCTTCGTGCAGGTCACGCTGTCGGACACGCGGGCCCCGGCGCTGGAGGCGTTCAACGCGGCCGTGCGCGCCCTGCCGGCGGTGGAGCAGTGCCACATGATCGCGGGGGCCTTCGACTATCTCCTGAAGGTCAGGAGCGCGGACATCGCGGAATATCGCCGGATGCTGGGGGAGGAGATCGCGCGGCTGCCGCATGTGGCGAACACCTCGACCTTCGTCTCGATGGAGGCGGTGAAGGAGGCCGGCGCGCCGCCGCCCGCATAAGCGGCGCGGCGCAAACGCTTGTAAGCCGGCGCAATTTTGTTACCGTCCATCACCGGGGCGAGGGAGGGGCGATGGACCGCCTGACCGAGATGGAGATCTTCACGCGCGTGGTGGAGCTTGGCGGCTTCACCGAGGCGGCGAAGCGGCTCGGCCTCTCGAAATCCGCAGTCTCCAAACATGTCGCCTCGCTGGAGACGCGGCTCGGCGCCCGGCTCCTTACGCGGACGACCCGGCGCGTGAGCCCAACGGAAATCGGCCTCGCCTATTTCGACAAGGCGCGGGACGTGCTCTCCGCCGCTCATGAGGCGGACGCGATGGCCGTCGCGATGCAGGACGCGCCGACGGGCGAACTGAAGATCTCCGCTCCGCTCTCCTTCGGCCTCCGCCATGTCGCGCCGGCGGTCTCCGGCTTCCTCTGCCGCTATCCCGCCGTCTCCGCCCGGCTCCAGCTCGACGACCGGCGCGTGGAGCTGGTGGCGGAGGGCTACGACCTCGCGATCCGGATCGGGGACCTGCCGGACAGCACGCTCATCGCGCGGAAGCTGGCGGAGACGGACCTGATCCTCGTGGCCTCCCCCGCCTACCTCGCCCAGCGCGGAACGCCGGAGACGATAGACGACCTCTCCGACCACGACCTCCTCCACTACACAAACAACGCCTCGGGCCCCGTCTGGCGCCTCCGCGCCGCGAACGGGGAGGAGCGGGCGGTGAGGATAGGAGGCCGCCTCTCTGTCAACAACGGGGACGCGTTGGCCGCGGCGGCGGCGGAAGGGCTCGGCATCGTCCTTGGGCCGCATTTCATCGTTGCGGAGATGCTTGCCTCCGGCGCGCTCGTTCAGGTGCTGCCGCGCTGCAATCCGCCGCCCCTGGGGATCTACGCCGTTTATCCCGCGGGTCGTTTCCCTCAGCCCAAACTGCGGGTCTTCGTCGATCATCTGGCCGAAAATCTGAAGGGGAAGGGCCCCCGCTGGTGACGGATTACGCACACCAGAAGCAAGTGCGGCCCCCGCTGCGGGTTTATTTCGCCGTATCCTTCCCATATCGTTCTATCAGACGGAAACGGGGCCTGCCCCGGCGCGGCGCGATCCGGGCGCGCGCGCTGAAGCCGGTGGAGGGGACGTGCCGGAGACCGCGATGAAGGACTGGACCAGGCCCATGAGCGACGCCGATGTCCGATTTCGGTTCTGGGGCGTAAGAGGCT
>JAUHWJ010000047.1 GCA_030424705.1 Alphaproteobacteria bacterium
GCGGCGCGGGACGAGAGCGGCCGCGTGGCGCCCGGATTCGAATGGGCGGAGCGTTACGAGGCGGGCTTCGCGCTGCTCTCGGAGCGGCGCTTCGGCGAGGCCGCGGAGGCGTTCCGCGAGGCCGTCACGGCGAAGGGCGCCGAGGACGGCCCCTCGCGCCGGCATCTGGAGCGCATCGAGGCGGAGATGGTCGCCGCGCCGCCGCGGCCCCGCGCGGTCGATCCTGCCGTGGCCCCGAAACGGGACGCGTGAGCCTCAGGTCTTCCGGCCGGTGATCGCGATCCAGGGGCGAAGGTCCGCAATGGCCTTCGCCGCGACGGCCAGCACGAAGGCCGAGAGGATGACCTTGGAGATCGTCTCCATCGTCCCCTCGATCAACAGGGCGTGCGCCGCCGCGCCCGCCACGATCAGTGCGGCGAGCGAAAGATGGACGAAGCGCCAGAGCGCCGGCCTCAGCTTCCGGCGGAAGAGGGCCAGAAGCGCCGTCGCAAACATGGCCCACATCGCGATGACGCCCCAGAGCGAGAAGGGCGTGGGCGAGCGGAGAAGGAGCGCGTCGACCACGTCCGGCGGGCTCGTCAGCCAGAGGCCGCCGACATGCGCGACGACAGCCGCCACGATCCCCGCTCCGACCCAGCGATGCAGCGCCCGCCCGCGCGGCGCCGGGAGCCCCGGCAGATATCCCCGCGCCAGCAGCGGCTGGAAGAGAAGGAGGGCGAGCGCCGCTACGCCTGCGAAACCCGCGGCGATGTAGACCGGTTCCCGCCACGCGAGCAGCGGGCTCGCCGCCGCGAGAGCGACGGGAACGAGAGCGGCCGCGGCGACAGCCGCCCAGATCAGCGCCGCGCGGAGCCGGGGCATACGGTCAGACGGGCTTCAGAACGAAATGGGCGCTGAGCGTCGTCTCGCGCGTGCTCGCCATGACGGGCCGGAGGAACACCGTCTCGAACCCGCCGCGGCCGTGCTCCGCGTCATAGGCGAGGTGGCCGTGCGGCTGCCCGAAGGCCGGCACGATCTGCGGCATGTCCATGCGGAACTCGCCGTTCGCGTCGGTCAGGGTGGCGCCGTGGCTATCCCAGTCGCGCTCATGGCCTTCGGTGGTGTGCGCCCAGATCTGGATGCGCACGCCTTCGAGCGGCGCCCCGTCCCCCGCCCGGCGCACCGTGCCCGTCATCAGGAAGCCGCCGCCGCCGATCCGCTCCACGAGCGGCGCGCCCGGGCGGTAATTGTTCGCGCCGCCGCGCATTGTCGGCGTCGGCTCAAGGCCTTGCGCGCGAAGCGGGGCGATGAGGCCGGAGCCTCCTGCGATCAGCGCAGCGCCGGCGAGGCCGGAGCCGGCGAGAAGCATGTCGCGGCGGGTGAACGGAAGTCTCGCCATCGTGCGGTCTCCTCTTCCTGTCGGATCGTCTCACCGGAGAGATAGGCGCGGAAGGCGCGCGATAAAGCGCGTCCGCCGGTCGCGCCGTCTCAGCCGCCGGGCGGAAGGCTTCGCCCGTTCAGCCGCACGGGCTCCCCCGCCGGTCCGTAGATCGCGCTCGCCGCCTCGAAGAGCGGGAAGGGGATGGAAAGGTCGATCCGCCGCGCATGAAGGAAGTTGATCGCGATGTCCGGCGGCGAGACGACGCCCACCGGCAGGTCCCCTGCCGCAGCCTCGCCCGAGAGGACCTTGAAGGCGTAGGAGGCGGCGAGCCGGGCGTTCGACTCGAAGCTGACGCCGATGGAGAGCGCCGCACTCTCCTCCCCTGCCTGCACCACTTCCGGGGCGACGGAGAGCACGGGAACGGAACCGGCAAGCCGGTTGATAGTCTCGATCTCGGCAAAGACGGCGGTTGCTCCGGTGATCCAGATCAGGCTCTCATCGAGTTTCGGATCGGCGGCGCGAAGCCGCTCCAGCGCCGCCGGCAGAAGCCGTTCGAGATCGGCCCGCGCTGTTTCTGCGCCGCTGACCGCGACCTCCACCGCCTCGATCCCGGTCTGGCGCAGCGCCTCTGCGATGGGTCGGGCCTGCGTCTCGACGGCGCTGACGTTGCTCTCGTCAGTCAGGATCGCGACGCCCTTCAGGGCGGGCTTCAGCAGTTTCAGATGTTCGACCTGCACGTCCACGAGCAGGTTGAGTGAGGTGAAGGCGATGTTGCGGCCGCTCCCCTCCCGGTAGCCGCCGATCTGGCCGAGCGGAACCGGGTCCTTCGCGCAGACCGTTACGAAAGGGACAGGGGGCTCAGCGGGCCGGGCCGCGAGCCATTCGACGGTTTCCGAGCCCATGGCGAAGGCGAGCGCAGCGCCCTCCGCGGCGGCCTCCCCGAGAATGGATTCACCCCGCGCCGGGTCCTTTTCGAAGTTCACTGCGATGATCTCGGGCGGGTCTGCGCGGGCGGCGAAGGCTTCGAGCAGCGTGGTCATCGCCACGTCGTAGGCGGAGGATTTCCTCGGATAGACGACATAGATGCGGCGTGTCGGCTCCGGCGCGTCCTTGAGGCGCAGCCGCACGCGCATCTCGTCCGCCGGGTCCGGCAGGTCTGCTTCCCAGAGCGCGGCGGCTTCCGGAGCGATCTTGAACCAGTCGCCGATCCTGTCGAAGGCGTCCGCGCGCGCTCCGGCGAGCGTAAGGGCCAGCGAAAGGAGGAGGGCCGCTGCCCTCATGTCCCGGCCTTCCGGACTGCGAAGGCCGCCACAAGCCCGAAGAGGCAGGTGAGGCCGAGAATGGCCCCGGCGATCCAGAGGAACCCGCCGCCCCCCCCCGCCGCCGCCAGCGCCGCCGCCGCAAGGCCGGGGCCGGCGACATGCCCGGCGCGCTCCGCGATCCGGTAGAGCGCGGTCGCCGTCGGCGCGCCGAGCCTCGCCCCCGCGCCGCTCTCGGCCACGAAGGCGATCACCGGGGCGTTGACGCAGCCATGCGCGAGCCCGGTCAGGAACACTCCGGCGAGGGCCAGCGCAGTCGCCGCCGCCGGGCCCGTCTCGACGATGGCGGGCGCGCCGATCGCCGCGATACCGGCCGCGGCGCCGGCGCCGCCGAGGACGAGGAGCGCGCCGGACCGGCCCGTCCGGTCCGCCCACCGCGCGGCGGGCCCCGTGGCGAGGAGGACGCCGACGGCGTAGAGCATCAGGATCTGCCCGATCTCCTCCGCCGCCCAGCCGCGCCCCGAGAGATGCAGCGGCGCCGCGAAGACGATGATGCCGGTCAGCGCGGCCTTCGCCGGCGCGCCCACCAGAAGGAGGGCGCCGAGAAAGCCGGCTGAGCCGAAGGCGCGCGGCAGGTCGGCGAGCCGCGGCCTGCCGCCCCCTGTGGCCTCCGGCCGCTCCGCCTCCGGGCGGGGGAGCGCCCGCGCCAGAGCGGCGACGAGGAGCGCTGCAGCGGCGGCTATAAGGAAGACGCCGTCGGCGCCGAGATCGGCGACGAGGAGGGAGCCGATCGCCGCGCCGGCGATCATTCCCCCGTTGAAGCCGAGCACGATGACGGCCGCCGCCCGCGTGCGCCCGCCCGCCGGCGCCGCAAGAAGCGCGGCCTGCACCCCGATCAGGAGCAGACCCTGCCCGGCCCCGGCCAGCGCCCGCGCGCCGAGAAGCGGCGCGAAGCCGGGCGAAAGGGCGGGGATCGAGCTCGCGAACGCAACCAGCAACGCGCCCAGAAGAGTGACGCGCCGCGCTCCGAGCCGCGCGGAAAGCGCCGTCGCGGGCAGGAGCGCGAGGAGGAAGGCGCCGAAATAGGCGCTGAAGACAAGGGAGGCGCCGCCACTCGCCCCCACCTCCGCCGCATATCGCTCAGCCAGCTGCGGCAGGAAGCCCGCCGTCAGGAAATCTGCGAAGACGGCGAGGAAGAAGGCCGGGCGGAGCGCGGCGAGCCGGGGGTCGGGGCCGCCATCCTCCTCCGCGCCGCGCCGGATGAAGCCGAAGGCCGTCGCCGCCACGAGGCCCGAGGCGATCAGAAGGGCGGCGAAGTTGCGGACGCTCCGTGCGACCGCGCGCCAGACGACGGCGGCCGGCAGCGCCACCGCGATTTCCGCCCCTGCCGGAAGCGGGGCCCGGTATTCCAGCGCGCCGGCCGGCGCCCGCCAGGGCCGGCCGACGGCCTCCGGCTCGCCATGAGCCGCGACGACCCCGCCGACGACGAGACCGACCGCGGCCACATCCTCGTTCGCGCGGGCGTATTCGCCGAGGAGCGCGTCGAGTCCGTTCACATCCTGGAGGTCTAGCCCGTAGGCGAAGAGGGGGCCGACCCGCCCGGCGAGCGATTCCGAGATCGCCTTGGCGCGCGCCTCCGCCCCCTCGGCGTAGAGCGCTGCGAGGCTGCCCGTGACCGCCGTCGCGGCGATGAGGAAGGCGGCGGCAAAGGCGACGAAGAGCCTTCGCCGACGCCCTTCCCGGAGCGCGAAAAGGAAAACCGCGAAGGCGAGCCCTCCGGCAAGCGCCGCCAGCGCGGGCAGGGGCCGGGAGGCGCGCGCGGCGAGCGCCTCCCGGTCGAGCCTGAATTCGAGCGCGCCCGCCGCGCCGAAGCGGCCGGCGAGCGGGTGGGTGACAAGGAGCCGAGTCTCCGTCAGCTGCGTCTCGCGGGCGCCAGGCGGCGGCCGCGCCGCTTCACCTTCCTCGCCCGCGGCGAAGAGCGCCCGGCCTTCTGGCCCGCGCAGCACGATCCCCGCCAGCGCCGGATCGGCGGCGCGGATCGGCGCGGCGATCTGAGTGAAGCCCGGGAAGGCGGTGAGCGGCAGCCCTGCGGCGAGGTGGGGGCTGAGCGCGGCGGCGAGCACTTCCGCCTCCGCCGCCGCCTTATCCTCCGCAAAACGAGGCCAGCCCCGCTTCGCCTCCCCCCAGCCGACATAGACAAGGAGCGTGAGGGAGAAGAGCGCCGTCAGCCCTGCCGCCGCGGCGGCGCCGAGCCCGCCGCCTCGCCTCATTCGAGCAGCCTTTCGAGATGGGCGACGACGCTCGGCCGGTTGCGGACGTAGTGATCGAGCCGGTCGAGGAGCAGAGAGAGCAGGAGATCCTCGTAACCCATCCCCTCCGCCGCGAGGCCGAGGCAGACTAGGCTCGTCCCGCGTTCATCGGGGCGCTTCAGGTCGGGCTTCGGATTCGCCTCGAGGATATGGAGTCGCCCCGCCGCGTCCGCCCGCACGTCGAGCCGCACGAGGCAGCGGATCTGGAGGTCGTCATGCACGCGCCGCGCCAGGGCGAGCAGCGGCGCGCGGGCCGGGTCGTCGGGCGGGAGCGCGCGGGCGCGGCCGCCGTCGATCGGCTTCAGGTCCATCGAGGTGAAGATCGCCTCGTCCGGCGCAAGCCGCCGCTCGACAGCGGAGAATGCGAAGGGCTCGGCCCCCCGCTCCGGGCGCCCGCCGCGGACGACGACAGGACCGGAGACGGCGACGCAGTATTCGGGCCCCTCCATGAAGGCCTCTACGAGCACCTGGTTCAGCGTCTCGCGATAGACCGCCTCCACCACTTCCGGCACATCCTGACGCTCCGAGACATGATGGACGTTTAGGGAGGCGCGGCCGATCACGGGCTTCACGACAAAGCCGCCCTCCCAGCCGTCGAAGACGCGGCGAAAGGCCGGGTCGTCCGTCTCGAGCCGGCCGCGCACGCCGTCCCATACGAGAAAGGGCGGGGTAGGGAGGCCGATAGCCTGCGCCTCGCGCTTGAAGACCTGCTTCGAGTCGAGCGTGAGCGCGAGGAGCGGACGATGCCCGACATAGGGAATCCCCGCCAACTCCATCACCGCCGGGGCGTGGGCGATGGCGTCATAGCCCTGCATTCCGGCGGTGTTGAGCCAGGCGAGATCAATCCGCTCCTCCCGCAGTCGCTCGGGCAGGGTCAGATCGTCCGGCAGGAGCATGACATGGCGGAAACCGGCGGCCCGGAGGCCGTTCCGGATGTCCTTGGCCACGGGCTTGTACGATTTCTCGGAGCGCGGGTTGCGCCCCTTGTGGATCACCGCGCCCTGCGCGTCCTTGTCGCCGTTATATACGACGGCGACGCGCAGCCCCTCCCGGAGCCCGTCGAGCCCGGCGACGAGCCGGTCGAAGGGGTCGATGGCGCCCAATGCGGTTACTCCTGCGGCCCAAGGCGCTTTCTGCGCTGCGGCAGGCTAACAAAGGGTTGAGGGATGGCAAGGTCGTAAGGTCACAGCGCGGCGCAGGCCTTGCCGAGCCAGGCCCGCTCCGCCTCCCCCAGCAGCGGCGCCAGCGCCGCCTCCACCCGCGCGTGATAGGCGTTCAGCCAGTCGCGCTCCGCCCGGCCCAGCAGCGCGGGGTCGATCAGGCGGCGGTCGATGGGGCAGAGCGTCAGCGTCTCGAAGCCGAGCATCGGGCGCTCCCCGCCCTCGGGGACGGACGGCCCCTCGACCAGCACGAGATTCTCGATCCGGATTCCGAATGCGCCCGTGCGGTAATAGCCGGGTTCGTTGGAGCAGATCATGCCCGCCCGCAGCGGAACGGTTCCCCGCCGAGAGAGGCTCTGCGGCCCTTCATGGACGCCGAGATAGGCGCCGACGCCGTGGCCCGTGCCGTGGTCGTAGTCGAGCCCGGCGCGCCAGAGCGGCGCTCGGGCGAGCGTGTCGATATCCCGCCCCGTCGTCCCCTCGGGAAAGCGCGCAATCGTCACCGCGATCATCGCCTTCAGGACGAGCGTGAAGGCGCGCGCGGCGCCCTCCGGAGGGAAGCCGACCGTAACGGTGCGGGTGATGTCCGTCGTTCCGTCGAGATATTGCCCGCCGGAATCGATCAGCATCAGTTCGCCGGGCGAGAGTCGCCGGTCCGTCGCCTCCGTGACCCGATAGTGGACGATCGCGCCGTTCGGGCCGGAGCCGACGATGCTGTCGAAGCTGATGTCCATCAGCGCGTTGGTCGCCCGCCGCTCCGCCTCCAGACGCTTCGCGATGGCGATCTCGGTGAGGCCGCCGCCGGGCGCTTCTCGATCCAGCCAGCAGAGGAAGCGGGCCATGGCCGCGCCGTCCCGCAGATGCGCCTCACGGGCGCCCGCCGCCTCCGCCTCCGTCTTGATCGCCTTCGGCAGGCGGCAGGGATCATCCCCCTTCGCGATCCGGGCGCCTCCCCCCTCCGCCGCGCGGAAGAGGGCGAAGGGCGCGCTCTGCCCGTCCAGAAGCAGCGCCTTGCCGCAGAGTCCGCCGACCGCCGCCTCGAATTCGTCCCGCGGGCGGATAGCGACGCCCTCGCCCAGATGCGCCCGCAATCCTTCCGCCTCCTGCCCCGGCCGGAGGAAGAGCGTCACCGCGCCCGCCGCGTCGATCAGCGCGAAGACGAGCGGAGCGGGGAGGCGCGGCAGGTCGTCTCCGCGGATGTTGAGGAGCCAGGCGACGCTGTCCGGCAGGGTGAGCGCCGCCGCGTCCGCCCCCGCCGCCCGGATCGCAGCCGCGACTATCTCCCGCTTCTCCGCTGCGCTTCTCCCGGCCAGCGCGTCAGGATACGGGCGGATGGGGGCTGCGGGCGGGGCCGGCCGGTCCTCCCACACCGCGTCGAGCGGGTTGCCCTCGACCGGCGCCGCCTCCATTCCGGCTGCGGCGAGCCGGGCCCTCAGAGCCTCGATCTCGGTGAGGCCGTGGAGCCACGGGTCGAAGCCGATCTTCGCGCCCGCCTTCGCCGCGCCTGCGATCCAGGCGCCGACCGGCGCTTCATGGAGCGGCTGGAGGGACCAGAGAGCTCCGTCCGCCTGCTGTCTGGCCTGGAGCGTGTAGCGCCCGTCGATGAAGAGGGCGGCCCTGTCCGCCAAGACCGTGGCGACGCCGGCCGAGCCGGTGAAGCCGGTCAGCCAGGCGAGCCGCGCGTCGGAGGGCGGGACATATTCGCCCTGATGCGCGTCGGCGCGTGGGACGAGGAACCCGTCCAGACCCCTCCGCGCCAGTTCCGCGCGGAGGCGCGAGAGCCGCGCGCTCCGGTCCGCCGCCGCGCCCGGGGCTTCGAAAGTCTGGAACATGGGTCTCGCTCCGCCTGCCTGTCCTCCGCCGACGGTGGACCGGCGCGGCGCCCCTCCGCAAGGCCCGCCTCACTCGGCGGAGACGTCCCGCGCCTCCACCCCGATCAGAAGCGTCAGCCGCTCGCCCGCCGGCCCGATCAGGCTCAGCCGCTCGGCGAGGCGCCCGCGGCGCCAGCCGAAGGGTTGCCGTTCGCCGCGCCACCGCGCTTCCGGCGCGTCGAGGAAGGCGAATTCCGCCGATTCGTCGACGAGGGCGGCGCGCGCCTTTTCGCCGGTGAGGTCGCGAAAACTGACAATCTCCGCCCGGCCCATCGGCTTCAGCGCCTCGGCGACGAGGCGGCGCGCGCCTTCGGGGCCGATCAGGAAGGCGGAGACGGCCGGCGCGAAGGCGAAGCTTTCGAGCGGGGCGAGCAGCGCGCCGTCCGCCGCGACCACGCGGCAGCCGCATTCGGGCTCCGCCCCCCGCCGTTCGAGCTGCGCGAGGCAGGCCGTGAGCGCGGCCTCCGCCGCCGTCGCGGCGTCTGGCGCGGGCGGAGAGGCGGCGGCGGCGGGGCAGGAGGCGGGCGGCGCGCCGCGCGCCAGCGCGCGCGGGAAGGCTGCGGCGAGGAAGGCCGCGCCCTCGGGCGAGGCGCGGATCCACGGCGCCGCCGCAACCTCCACACGCCGCGGGCCCGGCTCCGCCGCGATCCGCACCGCCGCCTCGGCCGCCCGAGACCCGGCGAGCCGCGCCTCCGCGGCTGTCTTCGCCTCGTAGGCCGGCGGCGCTTCCGGCGCGGCGAGCCGGGCGAGGTCGGCCGGCGACGGCCCGCTCAGGCCGCCGACCCCGGCGCCCGGCGCTGCGCAGGCCGTCAGCATCGCGACGCACCCGATTGCAATCATGACGCGAATCATTTCGGTCCGCTCACCCTTTCCGCCCTTATCGGCTATTGACGCCACCTTACGGCGAGGGGAATATTTGGCCAGAGGAAGCCGCAGGTGTTTCGATACACCAAGATTTTGCGGGTTTTCGGATTTGCGTCCGGTGGGGTGACGGTTTGAGCGAGACGATGACGAGCGACGCCGAGGAGGTGCTGGGCCGCGTAAAGTGGTACGACGCCGGAAAAGGCTACGGCTTCGTCGC
>JAUHWJ010000636.1 GCA_030424705.1 Alphaproteobacteria bacterium
CGAAGGCGCGCGCATGAGCCCGCTCGCCAGCCTCCTCGCCGCCCCCGTCCGGCTCTACCGCGCCGTCTTCTCCCCCTGGGTCGGGCACAATTGCCGCTATCAGCCGACCTGCTCGGCCTATGCGCTGGAGGCGCTGGAGCGGCACGGCGCGCTTCGCGGCTTCTGGCTCGCCTTCCGCCGCGTGCTCCGCTGCCATCCCTTCGGCGGCTCCGGCTACGACCCCATTCCCGAGAAGCGCACAGATGCTTGACGACCCGCTTGACCGCGCCGCGGAGGCGCTCTTCGCCGACATGCCGGAGAGCGGCGAGTTCGCCAAGCTCCGCAAGCGGATCATCCGCGAGACGCGGGAGGCGCTGGAAGCCTACGGCATGGTCCGCCGCGGCGCGCGCTGGCTCGTCTGCCTTTCGGGGGGGAAGGACAGCTACACGCTCCTCGCCGTCCTCCTCGACCTCAAGTGGCGCGGGCTGCTGCCCGTCGATCTCCTCGCCTGCAATCTCGACCAGGGGCAGCCGGGCTTCGACGAGACGATCCTGCCCGGCTTCCTCTCCCGCCTCGGCGTGCCCCACCGGATCGAGCGGAGGGACACCTATTCGGTGGTGACGGAGAAGACGCCGGCGGGCCAGACCTATTGCGCGCTCTGCTCCCGCCTTCGCCGCGGCAACCTCTACCGCATCGCGCGGGAGGAGGGATGCGAGGCGGTCGTCCTCGGCCACCACCGGGACGATGCGATCGAGACCTTCTTCCTCAACCTCCTCCACGGCGGGAAGCTCGCCGCCATGCCGCCGAAGCTCCTGAACGACGAGGGCGATCTCCTCGTCCTCCGCCCGCTGATCCGCGTGGCGGAGGCGGATTGCGCCCGCTTCGCCGCGGCGATGAACTTCCCCATCATCCCCTGCGACCTCTGCGGCAGCCAGGACGGGCTGCAGCGCCAGCAGGTCAAGCGGATGCTGGACGATTGGGAGCGTCGCCGCCCCGACATCCGGGCGGTGATGGCGAACGCACTGGCGAACGCCAACCCCTCCCACCTGCTGGACGCCTCGATCTTCGACTTCGCCGGGCTCGCGCCGAAGGCGTGAGCGCGCGCCCGGCGCCGCCGGTCACCCCGCCAGAGAGACCGTCCTGTGCGAGGCGGTCTTGTCCCGCCGCACCATCAGCCGGTTGAGCGCGATCACATAGGCCCGGGCGGAGGCCACGATCGTGTCCGTATCCGCCGCCTGCCCGGTCACGAGCCTCCCGCCCTCCTCGAGCCGGACGGAGACGGTCGCCTGCGCGTCGATCCCGTCCGTCACCGCCTGCACGGAATAGACCTTCAGCACGGCCTCATGCGGCACGAGGCTGTCGATCGCCTTGAAGGCCGCGTCCACCGGCCCGTCGCCCTGCGCGGTCGCCTGAACGTCCGTCCCGTCGATGGTGAGCGTCACGTCGGCCGATTTCGGATCGAGCGTGCCCGCGATCACGCGCATGAACTTGAGCCTGATCCGGTCATTCGCCGCGGCCGTCCGCTCGTCGTCGACAAGGGCGAGGATGTCGTCGTCATAGACGTCCTTCTTCTGGTCCGCGAGCGCCTTGAAGCGCACGAACGCCTCCTGAAAGGCGTTGTCGCCGAGCTCGATGCCGAGGTCCTTCAGCTTGGCGCGGAAGGCGGCGCGGCCCGAATGCTTGCCCATCACCAGCGCGTTGGCGGTGAGGCCCACATCCTCCGGCCGCATGATCTCGAACGTCTCCGCATTCTTCAGAACGCCGTCCTGGTGGATGCCG
>JAUHWJ010000637.1 GCA_030424705.1 Alphaproteobacteria bacterium
ACGATCGTGACCGGGCCGTCGAGCAACCCGCCCGCCTCCGCGAAGAAGGCCTTCGAGCCCTCCCCTTCATTATGCGCAGCCATCGCCGCCGCATCGGCGAAGCGCTCATAGGTCGTGAAGCGGGCCGGGTCCGCCGGGTCCTGCGCCACAAAGTAGTCGAGCGTTCCGGGCTCGTGGGCGCGCACGAAGTCGCCGACCTTGAGAAGCGCGGCGCGGACCCTGTCCTCAGCCCCGGGTGTCGCGCGGATGATCGCCGTGAGAGTCGCCGTCATGGCCTCGCCATCTCCTCCTGCATGCGGAATTTCTGCGGCTTGCCCGTCGCCGTGAGCGGATATTCGGCGACGAAGCGAATATGGCGCGGGATCTTGTAGCCCGCGATCTTTCCCTTGCACCAGGCGCGGAGCGCCTCGGCCTCCAGCTTCGCGCCGGGGCGGAGAATGATCCAGGCCGCGACCTCCTCGCCGAGGCGCTCGTCGGGGACGCCGAAAACCTGCGCCTGCTGGATCTCCGGATGCGTCATCAGGAAGTTCTCGACCTCGACGGGATAGACGTTCTCCCCGCCGCGGATGAGCATGTCCTTGATCCGCCCGTCGATCCGGCAATAGCCCTCCTCGTCGATCACCGCGAGGTCGCCGGTCTTCATCCAGCCGTTCTCGATGCTCTCGGCCGTCCGCTCGGGATCGCCCCAATAGCCCTTCATCACGAGGTAGCCGCGGGTCCAGAGCTCGCCCTTCTCCCCGACGGGGAGCGTCTGGCCATCCTCGCTGACGACCTTGCATTCGACATGCGGCTGGATGCGCCCGACCGTGGAGACGCGCCGCGCCACCGGGTCGTCCACCGCCGACTGGAAGGAGACCGGGCTCGTCTCCGTCATGCCATAGGCGATGGTGATCTCGGAAAGGTGCATCCCTTCCATCACCTTGCGCATCAGCGGCTCCGGGCAGGGCGCCCCGGCCATGATGCCCGTTCGGAGCGAGCGGAGGTCGAAGCGCTCGAAATCCGGATGGTCGAGCATCGCGGCGAACATGGTGGGGACGCCGTGAAGGCCGTTGCAGCGCTCCGCCTCCACCGCCTCCAGCGTCGCCCGCGGCTCGAACCCCTCGCCGGGGAAGACCATCTTTACGCCATAGGCGCAGGCGGCGAGGTTGCCGAGCACCATGCCGAAGCAATGGTAGAAGGGCACAGGGATGCACAGCGCCTCGCCGGGCTGAAGCCGCATCGCGCGGGCGACGGAGACGCCGTTGTTGACGATGTTGCGATGGGTCAGCGTCGCGCCTTTCGGCGCCCCGGTTGTGCCCGAGGTGAACTGGACGTTGATCGGATCGTCCGGTTTCAGCGAGGCGGAGATCGCATCGAGCCGCGCGAGCCCTCCGGCGCCGCCCCGCGCCATGACCTCCGCGAAAGAGAACGCGCCGGGCGCCGGGTCCGGCCCGAACTGCACGACGGCGCGAAGATCGGGGAGCCGCGCCGCCTCGAGCGCGCCGGGCGCGGACGCCGCCATTTCGGGCGCAAGCTCTGCGATCATGGCCATATAATCGGAGCCGCGGAATTCGGGCGCGACGAGCAGCGCCTTCACGCCGACCTTGTTCAGCGCATATTCCAGCTCATGCGTGCGATAGGCCGGGTTCACGTTCACCAGCACCGCGCCGATCCGCGCCGTCGCGAATTGCGCCAGCAGCCATTCCGACCGGTTGGGGGACCAGACGCCGACCCGCTCTCCCTTGTAGACGCCAAGCGAAAGGAGCCCCGCTGC
>JAUHWJ010000638.1 GCA_030424705.1 Alphaproteobacteria bacterium
TCGGCCCGCGCGCCGGCGATGACGGGGCCGCCGCCGCAGAGGATGAGCGGCCGGCGCGCCGAGGCGAGCAGCGCCGCCGCTTCCTCCGCCGCCGCCGGGTCGGGCGCGGCGCGCAGCGAGGGAAACCGCCCCATCGCCGGATCGCCCCAGACCTCGTCCGCGTCCACCGGCGCCTTCTGCACGTCGAAGGGCAGCCCGAGATGAACCGCCCCGGGTCGCCCCGTCGTCATCTGCCGGAAGGCCGCCCGCACCGTCCGAGGCAGCGCCGCGGCGCTGTCGATCACCTTGTTCCACTTGGTGAGCGGGCGAAACAGCGCCTCCTGGTCGAGTTCCGTGAGCGCGAAGCGCCCACGCGAGCCGGTTCCGATATCCGTCGTGATCGAGAGGAGCGCGATGGAGGATTCGTTCGCCTCCACGACGCCGGGGAGGATATAGGTCGCGCCGCCCCCCGAAGGGCCCTCGCAGACGCCGACCTTGCCGGAGACGCGGGCGTAGACGTCCGCCATGTAGGAGGCGGAGCGCTCGTCCCGCGTCAGGACGTGCTCGATGCCGTGGTCGAGGCGATAGAGCGCATCGTAGAAGGGGAGGCTCGTGTCCCCGCAGAGGCCGAACACCACCTTCACGCCGTGAAGGTCGAGCATCCGGACGAAGGCCTCGGCGCCGGTCATCTCGTTCATTCTGTCGCCTTCCCCGGTCGGTTCATGTCTATCCCCGCCTCCGCTTTCGGCCCGTCGCCGGAAGAGAGAAGCGCGTAGCCTTCCCCGACGACGCTCATGATCTGGTCGAGCCGGCGGGCGATGTGCGCGCGGGCGATCTCGGCCGCGCGCGCCGCATCTCCGGCGCAGACGGCCTCCGCGAGGGCGCGATGTTCCGCCTGGGTGCCGTCGCGGCGGCCGCGCATGTCGACCCATCGGAAAAAATGGATCCGCGCATTGATGTTGCGGAGCATGCGCAGAAGCTCGTCGTTCCCCGACGCCTCGGCGAGCAACTCGTGGAAGCCTTCGTCGAGCCGCACCAGCTCCTCGGTCGGCGCAGTGTCGTGCGCCTCGGCGCTCCGGTCCAGATATGCGCCGACCGACGCGCGCCAGTCCGGCGTGACGCGCGTGCAGGCGAGCGATACGATCGCCGTCTCGAGGGCGAGGCGGGCTTCGTAGAGATCATGGACCTGGCGCGCGTCCAGCGGCCTTGCCAGAAACCCGTGCCCTCCGGTGGGGACGATCAGCCCTTCGGAGGCGAGCCTGTGCAGCGCCTCGCGCAGCGGCGTCCGGCTCAGCGACAGCGCTTGGGCGAGCTTCACCTCGTTGAGCCGCTCGCCGGGACGAAAACTGTAATTGGCCGCCATCTCGCGGAGCGCGCGATACGCACGTTCGGAGAGGTTGGGGCCCCCATTCGCGCCCTGATCCATGTTCGCCGCAGTTGACAAGCGCCCCCGAATTCCCTGACTTCGTTGCTGTATACAGATCAGTATGCAGGCTTCCGCCCGACTTGCAACAGGAGCAGGGGATGACAGCGCCCGGAATGTTCACCACCCGGCCGGAGCTCAGGGGGACGTTCGGCGTCGCCGCGTCGACCCATTGGCTCGCCTCCGCGGCCGCGATGGGCATTCTGGAGCGCGGCGGGAACGCCTTCGACGCCGCGGCGGCGGGCGGCTTCGTTCTCCAGATCGTCGAGCCGCACCTGAACGGCCCGGGGGGCGAGGTTCCCATCCTTCTCCATGACGCCGCAAAGGGCGGGATCGAGGTGATCTG
>JAUHWJ010000639.1 GCA_030424705.1 Alphaproteobacteria bacterium
GCTATGAGCCGCGGCAGCCTTCGGGCGCGCCCTGGCCGCCGATCCCGGAGGCGGCGCTCGCGATCTGGCGCGCGGTCTCCGGCTGGAAGGAGCCGCCCGATTGCCTCCTCCTCAACCATTACGGGGAGGGGGCGCGGATGGGTCTCCATCAGGACCGGGACGAGAACGCCTATGATGCGCCCGTCGTCTCCGTCTCGCTCGGCGACCCGGCGCGGTTCCGCTTCGGCGGGCTTGAGCGGAGCGAGCCGACGCGGAGCTTCGAACTTCTCTCCGGCGACGTGCTGGTGATGGGCGGCCCCGCGCGCCTCATCTGGCACGGGGTGGACCGCATCCGTTTCGGCGTCTCGCCGCTGCTGGATAAGGGCGGGCGGCTCAACCTCACGATGAGGGTGGTGCGGGAGGGGTAGGGGGCTGTCGCCGAGGCCGATTTCCATGGAAATCGTCCTCTGACCATTGTTTTAATTCAATAAAAGTCGTGATCGTCTTGAAACATCGCCGCCGGCAGGCGCTGCGGGCTCTCAGTAGAGCTGCGCCCGGGACCGCGCCTCCTGCGCCTCCGGGCTTTCCGCCGGCCCGTCATCCCCGCAATGGGCCTTCAGGATTTCGCCCATCGTCGGCAGGGAGGACCGTTCCGGCCATGTCTCCGGCTCCCAAAGATGCGACCGCATGAAGGCCTTCGGGCAGTGCATGAACACCTCCTCGACCCGGATGCGGGTTACGGTGATCGGCAGCTTGCCCCGCGTCTCGAACCGCTTGCGCAGCGCCTCGTCCGCATGGATCGTCGCCCGCCCGTTGATCCGCAGCGTCTCCTTCACGTTCGGGATGATCGCGATGAGTCCGACGGCGGGGTTGGCGAGGATGTTCTTCAGCCCGTCGATCCGGTTGTTGCCCGGCCAGTCCGGGATCAGGAGGTGATGATCGTCCTCCACCAGAAGGAACCCCGGCGCGTCGCCCTTCGGCGAGACGTCGAGCCGCGCGCCGTCCGTCGTCGCCAGCACGGCGAAGGGGCAGGCGGCGAGCCACTGGCGGCAGATCGCGTCCAGCCGGTCGATCACCTTGACCGCGGCCTTGGGATGGACGGGGCCGTAGAGGGCGAGGAGGTCGGCTTCGGTCTCGATCATCTCACCCCGCCTTCGCGACGCCGACGAGCGCCGGGCGGAGGAGGCGTCCCGAGATCGTGAAGCCGGCCTGCATGACCTCGATCACCGTTCCGGGCTCGAAGCCCGGGACCGGCGCCTCGAACATCGCCTGATGGAGGTTCGGGTCGAACTTCTCCCCCGGAGCGGGCTCCACGGGCTCGATCTTGTGCTTGGCGAAGGCGGAGAGAAGCTCCCGCTGGGTCAGCTCGATCCCCTCGATCAGGCTGGCGGCGGCGGCGCGCGCTGTCTCGTCCGCCGCGGCGAGGGCGCGGGCCATGTTGTCATGGACGGAGAGAAGATCCCGCGCCAGCTTGGTGCCGCCATAGGCCTCGGCGTCCTTCCGGTCGCGCTCGGCCCGGCGGCGGACATTCTCCGCCTCCGCCAGCGCGCGCATCAGCTTGTCCCGCAACTCGTCCCGCTCCGCGATCAGCGTGGCGACCTCCTCGGTGGCCGGGGCCGACCCGGCCTCCGGCGCGGCCTCGAAGGCGGGCGTCTCGTAGCCCGCCGGCTCGAAGGCGGGCGGGTCATTGGGCGGCGGGGCGTCCGGCGTCTCGAAGGCCGGCCTGTCGAAATCGGGGGTCTCGAAATCCGGCGTCTCGAA
>JAUHWJ010000640.1 GCA_030424705.1 Alphaproteobacteria bacterium
CCATCGGCGTTTCCTCGTTCTGGTCGGAGCCGGAGAACAGCACCCTCCGCGCCGCTACGCAAGGCTTCGCCCCGGCGCCCTCAAATGCGGCGCGGCGCCCGCGAAATGATCAAGCCTGCGGCGCCGGGGCTGGAAATCGGGGCGCCGGCTCGGCTAGGATTCGCCATGAACAACCCGCGCGCCATAATTGCGGGAAAACCTGTCTGACAGAGGAGTTCTCCATGACGTCTCTTCGCCTCGCCGGCGCGCCCCTCGCCGTGGCGGCGCTCGCCCTCTCCGTCCCCTCCGGCGCCGCGGCGCTCGAAAAGGTCGTCTTCGGCACCAACTGGCTCGCCCAGGCGGAGCATGGCGGCTTCTACCAGTCCGTCGCGGACGGGACCTATGCGGCCTGCGGGCTCGACGTCTCCATCGTCCAGGGCGGGCCGCAGGTGAACAACCGCGCGCTGCTCCTCGCCGGGCGGATCGACTATCACATGGGCGGCAACATGCTGCAGGCCTTCAACGCGGTGGCGGAGGGCATCCCCGTCGTCGCCGTCGCGGCGATCTTCCAGAAGGATCCGCAGGTCATCATCGCCCATCCCGGCAAGGCGGAGACCTTCGACGATCTGAAGAACCTCACCCTCCTGATCGGGGACAACGGTTTCCAGTCCTATTACCAGTGGATGATCAAGGCGAAGGGCTTCACCGCCGAGCAGCGCGAGCCCTATACTTTCAACCCCGCGCCCTTCCTTGCGGACGAGAACAAGGGGATGCAGGGCTACCTCTCCTCCGAGCCCTACCTTATCCAGAAGGAGGGCGGCTTCACGCCGAAGGTGTTCCTGATCGCGGACGCCGGCTACACCGACTATTCCACCACGATCGAGACGATGCAGGAGACGATCGATACGAAGCCTGAACAGGTGAAGTGCTTCGTCGAGGGCTCCATCAAGGGCTGGTACAATTACCTCTACGGGGACCGCGCGGCCGCCGACGCGATGATCATGGCCGACAACCCGGACATCACGCCCGACAAGATCGAATACGCCATCGAGAAGATGAAGGCCGAGGGCATCGTGGAGAGCGGCGCCGCGCTCGAACTCGGCATCGGCGCGATCAACCCGGAGAAGGTCGAGGACTTCTTCGGCAAGATGGTCGAGGCCGGGGTCGTCTCGGGCGACATCGACTGGGCGAAGAGCTTCTCGACCGCCTTCGTCAACCAGAAGGTCGGCATGGACCTGAAGCCGAACTGAGCGCGATGCCGCCGCGCCGGCCGCTCCTCACCCTCTCCGGCGTCGGCAAGACCTTCGCCGGAGACGTCGTCGCGCTCCGGGGCATGAGCCTCGAGGTGCGGGAGGGGGATTTCATCTCCCTCCTTGGCCCTTCGGGTTGCGGCAAGTCCACCGCGCTCCGGCTCATCGCCGGCCTCAGCCACCCCACCGCAGGCTCGATCCGCTGGGCCGACGCGCGGGAGCGGGGGGATATCGGCGTCGTCTTCCAGGAGCCGACGCTGATGCCCTGGGCGACGGTGGCGGAGAACGCCTGGCTCCCCTTCCGCCTCCGCGGCCAGAGCTATTCCGCCGTGAAGGACGAGGTGCGGGAGGCGCTCCGCCTCGTCGGGCTCGACGCCTTCGCGAACGCCTATCCGCGCGAGTTGTCGGGCGGCATGAAGATGCGCGTCTCCATCGCCCGCGCCCTCGTCACCCGCCCGAAGCTGATCCTGATGGACGAGCCCTTCGCCGCGCTGGACGAGATCAC
>JAUHWJ010000048.1 GCA_030424705.1 Alphaproteobacteria bacterium
TCATCCTTTCGAATTCCGGGCATCTCCAGAGCCTCCTGAACCCGCCGGGCAACCCCAAGGCCTGGTATGTGAAGGGCAAGGCGGGGGCGGCGGACCCGGAGGCCTGGCTCGAGACGGGCGAGAAGAAGGCCGGGAGCTGGTGGGAGGATTGGGCGGCGTTCCTCGGGGAGCGTTCGGGCGAAACGATCCCGGCGCCGAAGGCGCAGGGGAGCAAGGCGCATCCCGTCATCGGGCCGGCGCCGGGGACCTACGTTTTCGAGCCCTGACGCCCCCTGACGCCACGTTCCGCTTGCGCGCGGGCCCGCCGAGGGGCGGAATGCAGAAAAAATGCGGGAGGCGCGCATGGCGGCGGCTGAAGATCGGGCGGAAGCGCCCGGCATCGTGATCGACGAGATGGAGGTGGACGGCCAGCGCCTTCGCTATGCGGTCAAGGGCGGGCCGGCGGAGCGGCCGCCGCTCCTGATGTTCAACGGGATCGGCGCCAATCTCGAACTCGGCTTTCCGTTCCTGAATGCGCTCGGCGAGACGCGGGCGATCATCTTCGACGTGCCGGGCGTCGGCGGCTCGCCGCTGCCGCGGCTGCCCTACCGCCCGCGCACGCTGGCGCGCTGGGCGAAGGGGCTTTGCGAGCGGCTCGGGCATCAGGTGGTGGATGTTTCCGGCGTCTCCTGGGGCGGGGGGATGGCGCAGCAATTCGCCTTTCAATATCCGCGCGCCTGCCGCCGGCTGGTGCTCGCGGCGACGGCGCCGGGCTGGACGATGGTGCCGGGGAAGCCGGACGTGCTTTCCAAGATGGCGTCGATCCGCCGCTATACGGATCGCGGCTACATGCGGAGCATCGCGGCGGAGATCTATGGCGGGGACTTCCGCGCCGACCCGACGCATATCGAGCGCCATGCGGCGGGGATGCGGCCGCAATCGCAGAAGGGATATCTGATGCAGCTCGCCGCGATGGCGGGCTGGACCTCGCTGCCCTGGCTCTGGTCGCTCCGCCAGCCCACGCTGGTGATGGCGGGGACGGACGACCCGCTGGTGCCGGTCGCCAATGCGCGGCTCCTGCACCGGATGATCCCGAAGGCGCGGCTGCATCTGGTCGATAACGGGCATCTCTTCCTCGTCACCCGCGCGGAGGAGAGCGCGGCGACAGTGGAGGCGTTCCTGAAGGCCGCGGACCCGATGGAGGCAGGCGCATGAACCCCAATCGCGAATTCGACATCGTCGTTTACGGGGCGACGGGCTTCACGGGGAAGCTGGTTGCCGAGTATCTCGCGGGCCGGGATCACGGGAAGCGCTGGGCGATGGCGGGGCGGAGCCTCGCGAAGCTGGAGGCGGTGCGGGCCGAGCTTGGGGCCGATGCGGCGCTGATCGAGGCGGATGCGGCGGACGACGCCTCGATCCGCGCCATGGCGGGGCGGGCGCGCGTCGTCATCACCACGGTAGGGCCGTATCTGCGCTACGGCGCGCCGCTCGTCGCCGCCTGCGTCGAGGCGGGAACGGATTATGTCGACCTTTGCGGCGAGCCGCCGTTCATGGCGGCGATGATCGCGGCGCACGGGGCGAAGGCGCGGGAGACGGGCGCGCGGATCGTCTTTTCCTGCGGGTTCGACTCCGTGCCCTTCGACCTTGGCGTCCTGTTCCTGCAGGAGGCGGCGCAGGCGCGGTTCGGCGGCCCGGCCCCGCGGGTGAAGGGGCGGGTGCGGAAGATGAAGGGCACCTTCTCCGGCGGCACCGCGGCCTCCGGCCAGGAAACGATGAAGGCGGCGATGGCGGACCCGGCGGTGCGCGCCGCGCTCGTTGACCCCTTCGCGCTCTGCGAGGGGGCGACGGGCCCGGCGCAACCGCATGGCGGGAAACCGCATGAGGACGAGGCGGCGGGCGGATGGGTCGCGCCCTTCGTCATGGCGATCATCAACACGAAGAACGTGCACCGCTCCAATCACCTGATGGGCGGCGCCTATGGCCCGGATTTCCGCTATGACGAGATGATCCTTACCGGGCCGGGCGAGAAGGGCCGCGCCATCGCGGAGGGCATCGCCAAGGCCCCGCCGATGGGGACGGAGCCGAACGCGCCGAAGCCGGGCGAGGGCCCCTCGAAGCAGGAGCGGGAGGCGGGGTTCTATGACCTCCTCTTCATCGGCGAGTTTCCGGACGGGCAAAGCCTCAGAGCTTTGGTGACGGGCGACCGCGATCCGGGCTATGGCTCCACATCCAAGATGATCGCGGAATGCGCGCTCGCGCTGCTGGAGGAGGCTGCGGGGCGGCCGGGCGGCGTGCTGACGCCGGCGGCGGCCTTCGGCGCGGCGCTCATCCCCCGGCTCGAAGCCCATGCGGGGCTCGCCTTCCGGATCGAGGGGTAAGCGCAGGGCGCGCCGGGGAAATCCCGCCGAAAGCGGCCTATTCCGGCTTTGACGGCCCGGCTCTCCTGTGCAAACAAGCGCTCGCCGGGGGCGGCTCCGCCCGGCGGGGCGGAGGGAGAGCATGGGCGGAACCGTCGACATCCTCATGGCCACCTATAACGGCGAGGAGCGGCTGCCGCGGCAGCTCGCCACGCTCGCGGCCCAGACATGGACGGACTGGCGGCTCATCGTCCGCGACGACGGCTCGACGGACGGGACGCTGGCGGTGATCGAGGCCTTCGGCGCGGCGCATCCGGGCAAGGTGCGCATCGTGCGGGACGAGCGAGGGAACCTCCGGACGCAGCAGAACTTCTCCGCCCTCATGATGGAATCCGACTCGCCCTACTGCAATTTCTGCGACCAGGACGACGAGTGGGACGAGGACAAGCTCGCCGTCGCCATGCAGGCGATGCAGGAGATCGAGGCGGAGCATGGGCCGGCCCGGCCTGCGATGGTCTCCACCGACCGGCGGATGGTGGACGAGGCGGGGCGGCTCATCGCGGAATCCTTCTGGCGCCATCAGGGGGTGCATCCGGACGAGACGGGGCCGGGGCTTTTCGGCCATCTCCTCTATTTCTCGACGGCCGGCAGCTCGACCCTCATCAACGCGGCGCTGCGGGACAAGGCGCGGCCGGTGCCGCGGGAGGCGATGCAATACGACAACTGGGTGGAGCTGGTCGCGGCGCAGTTCGCGGTGCGGCGCTATCTCGACGTGCGGAAACTCACCTATATCCGGCATTCGGCGAATGTCTCCGGCGGGGGGCGGGCCTATCCGGTGGGGAGCTATTTCCGGCGGGCGATTTCGCTGCTCGGCAATCTCGGGAAGCAGCGCCGCGTCTATGGCCGGGTCATCGGCCAGGCGCGCGCCTTCCTCGGCCGCTACGGCGCGGAGATGCCGGCGGAGGACCGCGCGCGGCTTGAAGCCTTCGTCGGGATCGGCGGGGCGTTCCTGCCGCTCAGGATCCTGCGCGGCGCCCGCTCCGGCGCGCTGCCGCGGCGGCTGGAGCGGCGGATCGCGTTCCTTCTTCTCAGCTGAGCGGCCTCAGCGGCGGCGCAGGAGCCGCTTGCGGATGACGGCGAGAATCCGCGCCCTGAGCGCGCCGCTGGCCGCGAAAAGGATGGCGAGTGCCGCCGTGGCGCCCAGCGTCGCCTCCAGAGGCGGCGCGGGGAAGGGGCCGAGCGCGGCGACAGGCGCCCAGTGCAGCGCCAGCGCGGCGCCGAGCACGGCGAATGTGAGGACGAAGAGCCGCGCCACGCTGCGCCGGACCCCAGGCCCGGGGGCGATCCTCGCGAAGAGCGCCATCGCGAGGAGAACTGAGGCGAATTCCCCCGCGATGCCGACCAGCAGCACAGCCTCGATCCCGCCGCCGCCCGCGGCGACATAGAAGGCGACCGCGACGGCGAGAAGCCGCGGGAAGCTTGAGAGGAGCGGCTCGACCGTCCTCCCCGCGCTCATGGCGAAGCTGGTGAAGCCGCCGCGAAGGAGCGGCAGGACGGCGCCGACCCCGACGATCCCGATCAGCCCCGCGGCTGGGCGGAACGGCTCCCCGAACACGATGATCAGCGCCGCCGGGCCGACCACGGCGATGACGATCGCCGCGGCGGCTCCGGCGAAGGCCTGCGCCTGGAAGGCGAAGTCGAGCATCTCGCCCATCGCGCCGCCGAGATTCCGGACGCGGGAGATCGCGGAATAGAAGAGCGGGCCGAGGATGCGCCGAAGCATGTGCACCGGCGTGCCGGCCAGCGTCACCGCCGCGCTGAGGAGGCCGAGATCGGCCGCGGTGAAGCGGTTGGCGACGATCAGCCTGTCTCCCTGCATCGTCGCGAACACCACCGGGCTCGTCAGCAGCAGCGGCCAGCTGAAGGAGAGGACGCGGAGCGCGACCCCCCGATCCCAGGCGAAGCGCAGCCGCTCCGGCGCCAGCCAGAGGGAGATCGCCGCCTTTCCCGCGACATCGACGATCAGATAGGCGAGGAAGATCCGGTGATCCGCGAAGAAGAGCGCGAAAGGCGTGACGAGCAGGAGCGAGGCGACGACGCCGCCGCATTCGATCTTGCCGGTCATCGCATAGTCGAGCCCGCGCTCCTTCCGGATACGCTCGATATGGATGAAGCCGCCGATGAAGGGCGCGAGCGCGAGCAGACGGTAGGCGTTCACGAGCTCCGGATGGCCGAGGAATTCGGACATGGGGCCAGCGCCGATGAGGATCAGCAGCGCGACCGCAGAGGAGCGCACGAAGATCAGGAACTGCACCACCGCGAGCACGCGCGGCTTGTCCCCGTCCGGGTCGCGGATCAGGAACTGGCCGAGGGACAGCGCCGTCATCGATTCGACGAAGGCGAGCACGATGAAGTAGGTGCTCACGACGCCGTACTCCTCGACGCCGAGGAGGCGGGCGATCAGCACGTTGCGGCCGAATCGCAGGATCGCGCCGATGGCGACGAGCGAGCTGAGCTGCACAGCTCCCTTCAGAAGACCCAATCGCCTGCCCCTCGCGCTCCGCGCGGCGAAGGGAGGCGGCGCCGCGCGGCTGACTTCGCCGACTTGGCTTCTCGTATCGCCGTTCGGGCGGAGAGGAAAGCCGGATGTCCGGAGCAATTCGACGCAATCCCCGGGATCGCGGCGGCCCGCCCCGGCCCTCGCGCGCGGCGCGGCGGCGGGGTATGCTGCGCGAAAGGCCCGGATGAGAGGCGGAGCAGGATGCTGAGACTTTTCGTTTTCGCCCCGGCGCTGTTCGCGCTTGCGGGCTGCGCCGCGCCCGGCGTCGCTGAGGCGCCGACAGCGGCGCCCGCGCCGGCCGCCGCCCCGCGGCCGGAGGCGCCCGAGATGACTTTCGACGAATGGCGCGCCGGGTTCCTCCCGCGGGCGGTCGCGGCGGGCGTGGCGCCGGGTGTCGCGCAGCGCGCGCTCGCCGGCGCGCGCCCGATACCGCGCGTGCTGGAGCTCGACGCGTTCCAGCCGGAATTCACCCGCCCGATCTGGGAATATCTCGACAGCGCCGTCTCCGCCGCCCGGATCGCGAACGGGCGGGAGAAGCTGGCGGCGCACGGCGCGGCGCTGGCGCGGATCGAGGCGGCATACGGCGTGGAGCGGGAGGTCGTGCTCGCCGTCTGGGGGCTCGAATCGGCCTATGGCGCCAATCGCGGCTCGATGCCGGTGATCGACAGCCTCGCCACGCTCGCCTGGGAGGGGCGGCGGCGGGACTTCGCGGAGGAGCAGCTCCTCGCCGCGCTCCGCATCCTCGAAGCCGGCGAGACGACGCAAGACCGGCTCGTCGGCTCATGGGCCGGGGCGATGGGGCATACGCAGTTCATCCCGACCTCCTACGCCGATTACGCGGTGGATTTCGACCGGGACGGGCGGCGGAACGTCTGGGGCGAGGCGCCGGAGGATGCGCTCGCCTCCACCGCCAACTATCTCGCCCGGTTCGGCTGGACGCGGGGCCAGCCCTGGGGCGTGGAAGCGCGGCTGCCGGCGGGGTTCGATTTCGCGCTGGCGGACCAGACGGCGCGGCCCGTCTCCGAATGGCGGGCGCTGGGCGTGACGGCGGCGGATGGCGGGGCGCTGCCCGATCATGGGCCGGCCGGGCTCCTGCTCCCGGCCGGGGCGGGCGGGCCCGTCTTCGCGCTCTATGGCAATTTCGACGTGATAAGGCGTTACAACAACGCGACTTCCTATGCGCTTGCCATCGGCCATCTCTCCGACCGGATCGCGGGCGGCGCGCCGTTCCTCGCGGACTGGCCGCGGGGCGAGCCGCCGCTTTCCCGCACCGAGACGGTGGAGATGCAGGAGCGGCTGACCGCGCTCGGCCACGACACGAAGGGGGCGGACGGGGTGATCGGGCCGCTCACCCGCTCCGCCATCCGCGACTTCCAGCGGGCGCGCGGGCTGCCGCCGGACGGCTACGCCTCCGCCCGGCTTCTCACGGCGCTCCGGCAAGCGGGGGGATGACGGGGCTCCCGGAACCCTTCGCGGGCTGGTTCAGGGGGCGGGGCTGGACCCCGCATGACTGGCAGCTCGAACTCCTCGCCCGCGCGGGCGAGGGCGGGGCGGAGCTGCTCGTCGCGCCGACGGGCGGGGGCAAGACGCTGGCGGGGTTTTTGCCCTCCCTCGTCGACCTCGCAGCCTCGCCGCGGGCCGGGCTCCACACGCTCTACCTCTCGCCGCTCCGGGCGCTGGCGGCGGATATCAGGCGCAATCTGGAGACGCCGGTGGCGGAGATGGGCTTGCCCGTCCGGATCGAGGACCGGACGGGGGACACGTCCCAATCCGCGCGACGGCGGCAGCGGGCGGACCCGCCGCATATCCTGCTGACGACGCCGGAGAGCCTTGCGCTGCTCCTCTCCTATGAGGATGCGCCGCGGATCTTTTCCGGGCTCCGCGCCGTGATCGTGGACGAGGCGCATGCGATGGCGGGGACGAAGCGGGGGGATCAGCTCGCGCTCGGCCTCGCGCGGCTGCGCCGCCTTGCGCCCGAACATCGGCGGATCGGGCTTTCGGCCACGACTGAGGATGCGGAGGCGCTCGGCCGCTGGCTCGACCCCGCGGGCGCGCGGCTCCTTCGCGCGCCGCCGGGGCCGAAGCCGGACATCCGCATTCTGGAGACGGCGGGGGACCCGCCCTGGGCCGGCGACGGCGGGCGCTACGCCGCCGCGGCGGTGATGCGGGAGGTGGAGCAGGCGGGGACGGCGCTGATCTTCCTCAACACGCGGGCGCTGGCGGAGCTGTTCTTCCAGGCGCTCTGGGCGGAGAACCACGAAAACCTCCCCATCGGGCTCCATCACGGCTCGCTCGGGCGGGAGGCGCGGGAGCGGGTGGAGGGGGCGATGGCGCGGGGGGAGCTCCGCGCCGTGGTCTGCACCGCCTCGCTCGACCTCGGGATCGACTGGGGGGCGGTGGACCTCGTGATCCAGGTCGGCGGGCCGAAGGGGGTGAAGCGGCTGGTGCAGCGGATCGGGCGGGCGAACCACCGGTTCGACGCGCCCTCCCGCGCCATTCTCGTCCCCGGCAACCGGTTCGAGCTGATCGAATGCCGCTGCGCGCTCGACGCGGTGGAGGAGGGGGCGCTGGACGGGGAGCCGATGGCGGCGGGGCGGCTCGACGTGCTCTGCCAGCATATCCTGCTGACGGCCTGCGCCGGGCCGTTCGATGCGGAGGCGCTGTTCGGGGAGGTTCGCGGCGCGGGGCATTACGACGGGCTGACGCGGGAAGCCTTCAACCGCTGCCTCGATTTCTGCGCGACGGGCGGCTACGCGCTCCGCGCCTATGACCGCTGGCGGCGGCTGATGGAGGCGCCCGAAGGCTCCGGCCTATGGCGGTTGCGGGACCCGCGGGCGGCGCAGCGGCTGCGGATGAACATCGGGACCATCGTGGAGGCGGAGAAGCTCGCGGTGCGCTCGGGCAAGGGGATGGGGGGCCGGGCGCTCGGAGAGGTGGAGGAGAGCTTCGCGGCGGAGCTGCGGCCGGGCGACACCTTCCTCATCGGCGGTGAGACGGTGCGCTATGACGCGATTCGGGAGATGACGGTGCGGGTGACGCCGGCGCCGGGGAAGGACCCGATGATCCCGGTCTTTTCCGGCTCCCGCCTCTCGATCTCCACCTTCCTCGCGCATCGCGTGATCGCGTTTCTGGGCGATGAGGCGCGGTGGGAGACCTTGCCGCGCGCGGTGGCGGAGTGGCTGCGGCTGCAGAAGCGTATCTCGCGCCTGCCGGGGGCTGGGGCGCTGCTGGTCGAGACCTTTCCGCGCGCGGACCGCTGGCACATGACGGCGCACGGCTTCGCCGGGAAGAACGCGAATCACACGCTCGGCCTCATCGTCACGAAGCGGATGGAGGCGGCGGGGCTCGCGCCGCTCGGCTATGTGGCGACGGATTATGCGCTGATGATCTGGGGACTGGAGGAGGTCGCCGACCCTGCGCCGCTCTTCGCTGCGGAGGGATTGCGGGACGGGCTGGAGGACTGGATGAGCCAGAGCCTCGTCGTGAAGCGCGCCTTCCGTCAGGCGGCGACGGTGGCGGGGCTGATCGAGCGGCGGCTGCCGGGGATGAAGAAGACCGGGCGGCAGGCGACGTTCTCCTCCGACATCCTCTATGACACGCTGATCCGGTTCGACCCGGGGCATCTTCTCATCGAGGCGACGCGGGCGGAGGCGGCGCGCGGGATGGTGGATTTCGAGCGGATCGAGGAGATGCTGGCGCGGAACGAGGGTCGGATCGCGCATGTCCGCGCGCCGCATCTCACGCCGCTCTCGGCGCCGCTGATCCTGGAGGCGGGGCGGCTGCCGGTGCGGGGCGAGGCGGCGGAGCGGCTGATCGCGGCGGAGGCGGCGGCGATGGCGGCGGCTTTCGGGACGGGGTGAGCGGAGGGCGGCCGGCCTTCGAGCGGAGCGCGGAGGGGCGCGGACTCCCTCGGGAGGGCGCTTCGGGGCGGTTGGGTTCGGCGGTTTATGGCGTCAGGAACTCTGACGGTTGTGCAGGTTGATACGTTGCGATGCGGCCTC
>JAUHWJ010000641.1 GCA_030424705.1 Alphaproteobacteria bacterium
ATGGGCCCATCGCCACAGCCGAGATCGAGGATGCGCTCGCCCGGATTCGGATCGAGAAGCGCGAGGACGGGGCCCGCAAGGTCCGTCACGAAGCGTCCCGCCGCCTCGTAGCGGGCTGCGGACCAGTGATCTTCCGGCATCGTCAGTTCCCCGAAACGGCCTTGCTGAGCAGTTCGATCAGATCGACGGAGCCCTGCGTCTGCTCGATTTCCCCGCCGGGATCGAGAAAGAAATCCGAGGCGCCGGGGTCGATGGCGATATAGGCGCCGCCTAGCAGACCGTCGGACGTGATCGAGGCCACGCTGTCCTCCGGCAGCTTCACGCCCTCGCGGATCGAGAGCGCGGCGATGGCGCGGTAGGTTTCGGGGTCGAGCGTCAGGGAGGCGACCGTGCCGACCTTGACGCCCGAGACGCGCACATCGGCCCCGACGGCGACGCCGGAAGCCTTCCGGAACCCGGCGTTCACCTCGTAGTAGCCCGAGCCGACGCCGCCGAGATCGACGTTCTGCGCCGCATAGACGAGAAATCCGCCCGCTACCGCGAGCACCGCCGCGCCGATCAGCGTCTCCGCCGCGTTCGAGGCCATGTCAGGGGCTCCAGGCTTCGTAATCGCCGGAAACGCGGGGCCGCGACTCCGGCGTGCGGAGGCTGCCGGGGGGCGCATAGGCGGCGGGCGTGCCGGTCGCGTTCGCGAGGTGGTCCCTTTCCCAGGGCTTGCGCTTCAGCGGCGCCGCGCTCGGCGGCTCGTCCCAGGTGTGGTGAAGCCATCCGTGCCAGTCCGGCGAGACGCGGCTCGCTTCCACGTCGCCATTGTAGATGACCCAGCGCCGCGCGCCGCCTGCCGTCTGGTAATAGATGTTGCCGCCTTCATCCTCCCCGACCTTCTCTCCGAAGCGGGAGGTCCAGAGCTGGGTGCCGATGGTGGAGCCGTTCCACCAGGTGAAGATCCGCCTCAGGAGGCTCATGCGCGCGTCCTTTCCTGTCCCCGTCCTTCTAGCACAAGCGCCGGGCCGGTCCACCCGCCGCGCTCAGAGCGGCTCGATATCGCCTTCGGCCCGCCGCGCATGGAACGCGGCGACGAAGGCGGCGAGCCGCCCTGCCCCGATCGCCTCCCGCAGCCCCTGCATCAGCTCCTGATAATAGTGGAGATTGTGCCAGGTGAGCAGCATCGAGGAGATGATCTCCCCCGCCTTGAACACATGATGGAGATAGGCGCGCGAATAGCTCCTGCAGGCCGGGCAACCGCATTCCTCGTCCAGCGGGCGCGGGTCATCCTGATGCCGCGCATTCTTGATGTTGACCGCGCCCCGCCGCGTCAGCGCCTGCCCCGTCCGGCCGGAGCGGGAGGGGAGCACGCAATCGAACATGTCGATCCCGCGCTCGACGGCGCCCACGATGTCGTCCGGCTTGCCTACGCCCATCAGATAGCGCGGACGATCCTCGGGGAGCATTCCTGGCGCATAGTCCAGCACGTCGAACATCGCCTCCTGCCCCTCCCCCACTGCGAGGCCGCCGACGGCGTAGCCGTCGAACCCGATCTCGCGCAGCGCCTCGGCGGACTCCGCGCGCTGGTCGCGGAAGACGCTGCCCTGCTGGATGCCGAAGAGCATGTGGCCCGGCCTATCCCCGAACGCCTCCCGGCTCCGCCGCGCCCAGCGCATCGAGAGCCGCATGGAGGCGGCCGCATCGCCCTCCTCCGCCGGGAAGGGCGTGCATTCGTCGAAG
>JAUHWJ010000049.1 GCA_030424705.1 Alphaproteobacteria bacterium
GGTCTGCTTCACGAGGGCGGCGTCGAACCAGCCGCAGCGGCGTTTCCGCCCCGTGACGGTGCCGAATTCGCGGCCGCGCTCGCCGAGCCGCTCCCCGTCCACGTCCTTCAGTTCGGTCGGGAACGGGCCCTCGCCCACGCGGGTGGTGTAGGCCTTCACGATGCCGAGCACGAAATCCACGGCGTTCGGGCCGAGGCCGGAGCCGGTCGCCGCCATGCCGGAGAGCGTGTTGGAGGAGGTGACATAGGGATAGGTGCCGAAGTCGATGTCGAGGAGCGCGCCCTGCGCGCCCTCGAAGAGGATGCGCTTCCCCTCCCGCCGCTTCTCCGCCAGCACGCGCCAGGCGGGGCCGGCATAGGGCAGGATCTTCGGCGCGACCTCCATCAGCTCCGCCTTCAGCGCAGCGCGGTCCACCGGCTCCACGCCGAGGCCGCGGCGGAGCGGGTCATGATGGGCGAGGAGCCGGTCGAGCCGCGCATCCAGCGTCGCCTCGTCGGCGAGGTCGGCGACGCGGATCGCGCGGCGGCCCACCTTGTCCTCATAGGCGGGGCCGATGCCGCGCCCGGTCGTCCCGATCTTCGCGGCGCCCGCCGCCGCCTCCCGCAACTGGTCGAGATCGCGGTGGACGGGGAGGATGAGCGGCGCGTTCTCCGCCACCATCAGGCTCTCGGGAGAGATGGCGGCGCCCTGCCCCGTCAGCTTCTCGATTTCGGAGAGCAGCGCCCACGGGTCCAGCACCACGCCATTGCCGATGACGGAAAGCTTGCCGGGGCGCACGATGCCGGAGGGGAGGAGCGAGAGCTTGTAGACCACGCCGCCGATGACCAGCGTGTGCCCGGCGTTATGCCCGCCCTGGAACCGGACGATCACGTCCGCCCGCTCGGAGAGCCAGTCCACGATCTTTCCCTTGCCCTCGTCGCCCCACTGGGCGCCGACGACCGCCACATTCGCCATGCTTCCGCTCCGCGTTGATCCGCGGCCTTATAGGGCGGCGCGCCGCGCGCCGAAACCGGGAAAAGGTCGCGGGGCCCGCGGTCAGAGTTTCGCGTGGCTTCCGTCGCAGCGGACGCCGTTTCCGCTCGCCTTGCAGCCGCAGAAGAAGACCTTGCCGCCCTCCGTCGCCTCGAACTTCACCGGCGCGAGGCCGGTGTCCTTGTGGCTGCCGTCGCAGAAGGGCTGCTTCGAGGAGCGGCCGCAGGAGCACCAGAAATAGGTTTTCCCGGCCTCGACCTCGACCGGATAGGGCGCCTTCTGCGCCGGGATGGGGGCTTCCGCCATTTCTCTGCTCCTTGGGCTCGCTCGATGCGCGCTGGGGCGGAGCATAGCGCGGCGGAAGCCCTCCGCCAGTCAGTATTTCCGGGGGACGTAGAGCTCGTCCGGCAGGACGCGGCGCTCATAGTTCGGGTTGTAGACGCGCTCGGGGAGGTGGACCTCCTCGTGCGGCACGGGCTCATAGGGAATCTGCGTCAGGAAATGGTCGATGCAGTTGAGCCGCGCCCGTTTCTTGTCGTTGCCCTCGACGATGTGCCACGGCGCTTCGGGGATGTTGGTGCGGGCCAGCATCTCCTCCTTCGCCTTGGTGTAGGCCTCCCACCGCACGCGGCTCTGGAGGTCCATCGGGGAGAGCTTCCACTGCTTCATCGGGTCGTGGATGCGGATGAGGAAGCGCATCTGCTGCTCCTCGTCCGTGATCGAGAACCAGTATTTCACGAGGATGATGCCGGACCGGACGAGCATTCTCTCGAATTCCGGTACGTCATGGAAGAACTGCTCGACCTGGTCCTCCGAGGCGAAGCCCATCACGCGCTCCACCCCGGCGCGGTTGTACCAGGAGCGGTCGAAGAGCGCGATCTCGCCGCCCGCGGGCAGGTGCGGGACGTAGCGCTGGAAATACCATTGCGACTTTTCCCGGTCGCTCGGCGCGGGTAGCGCGACGACGCGGCATACGCGGGGGTTGAGCCGCTGCGTGATCCGCTTGATGACGCCGCCCTTGCCCGCGCTGTCCCGCCCCTCGAAGAGCACGACGACCTTCTTCTTGTGGTGCGAAACCCAGTCCTGCAGCTTGATGAGCTCGGACTGGAGGCGCAGGAGCTGGGCGATGTAGTCATGCCGCTCCAGCGAGGGCGGATGCGCCTTGCGATAGATTTCCTTGATCTTCCGGCTGAGGACGATGTCTTCGAGCTCGAGCTCGAAATCCTCGTCCAGCGTGTCGGCGAGTTCCGCCGCCAGCCAGTCTTCCGCCCCCGAATCCGGCGTCCGAGTCTCGCCCATGGTCACCCTCCGCTTCGGTTTCCAGTCAATCATGCGATTGCGACGATCCGGTGTCAGGGCGCAGCGAATGGTTAAGCCGTCGTTGACGCAGGGGCGCCCCCCTCCTATGCTGGGAGCAGCGTGTGGTCGACCTTTCTTGAGGGGGAATGGCGATGAGAAGCGCGTTTGCAACCGCCGTGCTTGCAGCATCCATCGCCACGGGAAGTTTCGCTGACGAGCCATCGCGGGACGATCTGAGGCGCGAACAGGCGGAACTGCATGAGGCGCTGCTTCAGGCGCCGACCGATCCGGAACTGATGGTCGCCTTCGCCCGCGTCGCGGTGCGGCTCGGCGATTACGACGGGGCCATCGCCACGCTCGAGCGGGCGCTGATCTATGAGCCGGACGAGCCGGTCACCCATCTCGAACTCGGCGTCGCCTATTTCCGGATCGGCTCGCTCGGCGTCGCCGAGCAGCATCTGGAGCGGGCGCGCGCGGGAGGGCTTGCGCCTGACCTGGACGCCCGCGCGGCGCTCTATCTCGGCGAGATCGCGGCGCGGGCGGAGCGCTCCCGCTTCAGCGGGACGGCCTCGGCGGGGATCGTCGGCGCGACCAACGCCAATCGCGGGCCGCGCAGCGAGTTCATCTCCTTCTTCGGCGTTCCGGCGCGGCTCGTGGGCCTCGCGACGGCGGAGGGCGACGTGGGCGCGCAGGCCTCGCTCTCGCTCCGGCACGAATACGACTTTCAGGGTTCGAACACGGACGCCCTCGTGACGGAGCTCGACGCCTATTCGCTGCGCTTTGCGGACGAGAGCGAAGGCGCGGTCGACTCGCTCTATCTGACGACCGGGCCGCGGCTCTCGCTGGACGATTCGGCGTTCGGGCCGAAGATCAGGCCCTTCGCCCGCGTCGGGCACGCGCGCGTCGCCAATGACCCGCTCTTCACCGACCTCGCGCTCGGCGCGACGCTTTCCGTCCCCGTCGACGACATGACCACGGCCTTCGGCGAGGCGAGCTTCGGGCGGCGGGAGTTCCATTCGGGCTTCGACGATCTCGACAGCGTGATCGCCCGCTTCGAGGCCGGCGCAAGCGTCCGGGTCGCGCCGCGGATGACGATGAGCGGCGCGATCTTCGGCGCGGCGGAGTTCACCGATGGCGGGGATTTCGACAATCAGGAGGTCGGCCTTCGCGCCGCGATCAGCTACAGCTACGACCCGAACCTCGAATGGGCGGACGGGCTCTGGACGCTGACCGGACGCTTCCGCACGGTTCATCGTTTCTATGACGATCCGATCGCGGCGGTCGACCCGAACGACAGCCGCAACGACTTCGAGAACCGCTTCGGCCTTTCGCATCTCTTCCGAATCCAGGACGGGTTCGGCGTGCGTGTCGACGGCGACTATTTCGTCCGGGATTCGAACTTCCGGAATTTCGACTTCAACAACCTGACCGGGGCGATCTCGGTCGTCTACGAATTCTAGGAGGCGCGCGATGATCCGGCCTTCCTTCCGCATGACGCTCGCCGCCGCGCTGCTCCTCGCCGCGCCCGCCTCGGGCGTGGAGATCGGGGTGATGGGCGCGGCCAACCCCGACATCACGGGCACGCCGCCGGCGGCGGCGGCGCGGCTCCTCGCGACGGGCGACGCGCTCTTCGCGGAGGAGGAGCTCGTTTCGGGGCCGGACGGGCTCGGGCACGCCATGTTCCCGGACCAGACGAGCCTGACCATCGCGCCAAATTCGCGGGTGGTGCTGGACCGCTATGTCTACGACCCGGCGACGGCGCAGGGCGCCATCGGCGTGACGCTGGCGCGCGGCGCGATGCGGCTGATCGGCGGGCGGATCACGAAATCCGCTGACGCGCAGCTCCGCACGGCGACCGCCACCATCGGCGTGCGCGGCGGCGCCGCGGTGGTGGAGGCGGCGGAGGACGGCTCCGGCCTCGTCACGCTCCTCGGCGGCGAATATGCGCGCGTCGCCGCCGGCGGGCAGGAGGTCGTCATCTCCCGCCCCGGCGGGCAGGCGCGGATCGCGCCGGGCGGCGCGGGGGTCGTCTATGCCGGGGTGGCGCGGGGGGATGCGGCGGCTGCGCTGGTGGATCTCTTCAGCACGCCCGGAAATGGCGGCGCGGCGCCTGACCGGACGCCGGGCTCCGCGGCCGGGCTGGCGCCGGTCAATTCGTTCGATCGCGGGATTGCGACCGCCGAGGCCAGCTCCACGACCGGCTTCTTCCTCGACGAGCCCCGCTCGCTCGACGACATTTATCCGCGGAACGATATCGCTGAAGTGGCGCAGGGCGCGGTCTTCTCCGACGCGGCGCGGCTCGACGATCTCACGGGGACGGCCGGGTTCGTCGATATCGGCGGGGACGGGCTGGTGCGCGGGCAGCTCACCTGGACCGACAGTTCCGACCTCGACCTGCATCTGATCCTGCCGGACAGCGCGGGCGAGGTGTTCTTCGCGAACCGGAGCATCACGTTCAACGATGGCGGCGCCACGGCCACGCTGGACGCCGACAATCTCGGCGGCGTGATCAACGTGGCGCCCGACCTTCGCGTGGAGAACATCGTCGTATCTGGCGACGACATCCCCGCGGGGACCTATGTGTTCTTCGTGGACGCGTTCTCGCTCCGCAGCGGGGACGGTTCGGCCTTCACGCTCACGGTGACGGGCGACGGCGGCCTGACGATGGACAGGCTCGACGGCGTTCTGACGACCAACGGGCAGGACAGCGCGCCGCTCAACGCGGTGGTCGGCCCCGGCGGGTGAGCCGGGGCCGCGGCGCCGTTCAGAACCGCAGCGCCTTCGCCTGAAGGACCTGCGGCAGCGCGGCGATCTCCCGCAACATCGCCCCCGTCACCGGCTCGTCGACGCCGAGGAGGGCGATGGCCTCCCCGCCCTTGTCGGCCCGGCCGAGCGCGAAGGTCGCGATGTTCACGCCGAGGGCGCCGAGCTTCATGCCGAGCGCGCCGATATAGCCCGGCGTGTCCGAGTTCGTGGTATAGAGCATGTGCGCCATCGGCTCCGCTTCGAGCCCGATGCCCTTGATCTGGATGATCCGAGGCTTGCCGTCGCCGAAGACCGTGCCGGCGACGGAGCGCGTCTGCGCCTCCGTCGTCACGATGAGGCGCATATAGGAGCCATACGCTCCTTGCGCGTCCTTCCGCGTCTCCGCGATCCGCATGCCGCGCTCGCGGGCGACGAGGGGGGCGGAGACCATGTTGACCGTCCCCTCACCGACCAGCGGCGTGAGGAGCGCGGCGACGAGCGCGGCGGTGAGCGGCTTCTGATTCAGCTGACCCACCTCGCCGACATATTCGATTTCTATTTCCTTGATGGCGTTCTCCGTGACCTGCCCCGCGAAGCCGCCCAGCGTTTCCGCCACGGCGATCCAGGGCTTGAGGAGCGGCGCCTCCTCCGCCGTCACCGAAGGCGCGTTCAGTGCGTTGGAGATGGCGCCGTGGACGAGATAGTCCGCCATCTGCTCGGCCACCTGGAGCGCCACGTTCTCCTGCGCCTCCGAGGTCGAGGCGCCGAGATGCGGGGTGGCGACGAAGTTGGGGCAGCCGAAGAGCGGGTTCCCCTTCGCCGGCTCCACGGCGAAGACGTCGAAACCGGCGCCGGCGAGGGCGCCGGAGCGCAGCGCCGCCGCCACCGCCTCCTCGTCCACCAGCCCGCCGCGTGCGCAGTTGATGAGCCGGGCGCCGGGCTTCATCTTCGCGATGCGCTCGGCGGAGAGGATGTTCGCCGTCTTCTCCGTCTTCGGCAGGTGGAGGGAGACGAAATCGGCCCGCGCCAGCAGGGGTTCGACCTCCTCGATCTTCTCGACGCCGATCTCCAGCGCCCGCTCGTGTGAGAGGAACGGGTCATAGGCGATGACCTTCATGCGGAGCCCGATGGCGCGAGCGGCGACGACGGAGCCGATATTGCCGCAGCCGATGAGGCCCAGCGTCTTGCCCGTGATCTCCACACCCATGAAGCGGTTCTTCTCCCACTTGCCGGCCTGGGTTGAGGCGTCCGCCGCCGGAAGCTGGCGGGAGACGGCGAACATGAGCGCGATGGCGTGCTCCGCCGTCAGCGCCTCGGCGTCCTTGCCGAGTTCGGGGCGGAAATCGACCTCCACGCCGCGGTCGCGGAAGATCTGCACGGCGGCGTCGGAAAGCTCGTCGGAAATGAGAACCCTGGGCATGTTTCAAGCCTCTTCGCTGCGGGGCTGCGCCCGCGCTGTTTCGGTACGGGATAGGCCCGCCCCGGTTCGGGGCGGGAAGGGTCAGGCGGCCTTGGCCGAAAGTTCCGCCTTCGCCGTCGCGAAGGCCCAGTCGAGCCACGGGGTCAGCGCCTCGATGTCCGAGGTCTCCACCGTCGCGCCGCACCAGATGCGGAGGCCCGGCGGCGCGTCGCGATAGCCGCCGATGTCGAAGGCCGCCTCCTCAGCTTCGAGGAGCGCGACCATGCGCTTGCAGAAGGCCGCCTGCGCCGCCTCGTCCAGCGCCGCCACCGCCGGGTCCGTCACCCGGAGGCAGACGGAGGTGTTGGAGCGATGCGCGGGTTCGGCGACGAGGTTGGCGATCCAGCCGGAGCCTTCCGCCCAGCCCTGAAGCGCGGCGAAGTTCGCGTCCGCCCGCGCACGGAGGGCGGGGAGGCCGCCGATCCGCTCCGCCCAGTCCAGCGCGTCCACATAGTCCGCGACGGCGAGCATGGAGGGGGTGTTGATCGTTTCGCCTGCGAAGACCCCGTCGATCAGCTTGCCGCCCTTGGTGAGGCGGAAGATCTTCGGCAGGGGGCGCTGCGGGGCGTAGCTTTCCAGCCGCTCCACGGCGCGGGGCGAGAGGCAGAGGACGCCATGCGCCCCCTCCCCGCCCAGCACCTTCTGCCAGGAGAAGGTGACGACATCGAGCTTCGCCCAGTCGAGCTCCTGCGCGAAGGCCGCCGAGGTCGCGTCGCAGATGACGAGGCCGGCCCGGTCCGCCGCGATCCAGTCCGCATTCGCGACGCGGGCGCCCGAGGTCGTGCCGTTCCAGGTGAAGACGACATCCGCGGCGGGGCGGACGGCGGAAAGGTCAGGCAGGTCGCCGTAGGGCGCCTTGAGGATGTTCACGTCATCAAGCTTCAGCTGCTTGACGATGTCCGTCGCCCAGCCCTCGCCGAAGCTTTCCCAGGTCAGCACGTCCACCGGGCGCGGGCCGAGAAGGGACCACATCGCCATCTCCACCGCCCCGGTGTCCGACGCGGGGACGATGCCGACGCGCCAGCCAGCGGGGACGCCGAGGAGCGCGGCGGTGCGGTCGATGGCGGCCTTCAGCTGCGCCTTCGGGCCCTTCGCGCGATGCGAGCGGCCGAGCCAGGCTATCGCCAGCACGGCCTCGGCGGACCATTCGGGATGTTTCGGACAGGGGCCGGAAGAAAATTCAGGCCGCCGCGGCTTTACGCCGGGCTTCTCGGGGAACGTCATGGACGCGCTCCAACGTCAGGGCGATGTTTCTGAGCCCGCCGCCGCTCGCCCTAGTCCGGCGACGCGCCCGCACTCCGCTTACGGGCGGCGGAGGCCGCGGTCAACGGGGAAAATGTCGCTTTCCGAAGATGGAAAGTCGCTTTATGGAGCGGATCGGAAACGGGATTTCCCATCCTGCGCGGGTTGAGCGTGACCGGTGCGAAACATCCCGTGATGAATTGCGTTTTGCGCCGGAAACGGCGCGACCTTACGTGCCAGACCTGACCGCAAAGAGACGAAGGCCGCACGATGATCCGCCTCTTCCTCGCCACCCTCCTCATCGCGGCCCTGCCCGCGGCCTCGGAGCTTCTCGCCGGCGAGCACAAGCCGACCGGGCTCTGGCTGACGGAGAAGAAGGGGCTGATCGTCGATCTCTACGAATGCGGCGAGGGGCGGCTCTGCGGACGCACCGTCTGGATGAAGAAGATGGTCGGCAAGGACGGTGCCCCGCGGCTCGACGTGAAGAACCCGGACCCGGCCTTGCGGGAGCGGCATTGGTGCGGAATCGAGGTCATCACCGGGCAGACCTTCGATTTCGAACTGAACCCGGCGGGGGAGCGGCTGGAGGCGCGCGGCTATCTCGGCGTGCCGCTGCTCGGCAAGACGGAGGTCTGGACGCGGGTGGGGGCGGAGGAGCGCGACTTCTGCCATGCGCCGGCGGAGGGCGCCTGAGGGATCGCATCAGGCGGTCGTTCTCCGTACTTGTCCCCGGCCTCGATCAGCGGCTTTCCGGGGGAAAGCCGCAGAGGCCGTCGCCCGGAGGCGCAAGCCGGAGGGCGAGGGGCGCCAAGCCTTCCCGAACGTCGAAGATCTGACCGAGGTCGCCGCGGCGGGCGCGGAGACGCGGCCGCCGGGAGGCGGCGGCCGCGGGCAGATCAGCCGCTTGTCTGATCTGCCGGGCGCTCCTTGGAGCGGTTGGACGAAGACGCAGCGTGCGATCACCCCGGCTGGCCCCTGACGGCGATTGAACGGGGCGGCGCAAGCCGCTAGCGAGGGGGCGAAGAGGAGCCCCCGATGCCGATCATCCCCAGCCAGCGCGCGCGCTTCGATATTCCGCGCGAGGTCGCCTATCTCAACTGCGCCTACATGTC
>JAUHWJ010000642.1 GCA_030424705.1 Alphaproteobacteria bacterium
AGGTTCCGCTGGCGAGCGCGGCCGAGGTGGATGCGGCCGTGCGGAACGCCGCCGCGGCGCAGCCGGCCTGGGCGGCGCAGAACCCGCAGCGACGCGCGCGCGTGCTGATGGAGTTCGTCCGGCTCCTGCACCGGGACATGGACAAGCTGGCCGAGGCGCTTTCGCGCGAGCACGGCAAGACGATCCCCGATGCGAAGGGGGACGTGATCCGCGGCCTCGAAGTCGCCGAATACTGCATCGGCGCGCCGCAGCTCCTGAAGGGCGAGTATACGGACGGCGCCGGGCCGGGCATCGACATGTATTCGATGCGCCAGCCGCTCGGCGTCGCCGCCGGGATCACGCCGTTCAACTTTCCCGCCATGATCCCGATGTGGAAGTTCTGCCCGGCCATCGCCTGCGGCAATTCCTTCATCCTGAAGCCCTCCGAGCGCGACCCTTCGGTGCCGCTGATGCTCGCGGAGCTGATGATCGAGGCCGGGCTGCCGAAGGGCGTGCTCAACGTCGTCAACGGCGACAAGGAGGCGGTGGACGCGATCCTCGACCATGAGGGGATTTCGGGCGTCGGCTTCGTCGGCTCCACCTCCATAGCCCATTACGTCTATTCCCGCGGCACGGCGGCGGGGAAGCGCGTGCAGTGCTTCGGCGGCGCGAAGAACCACATGATCATCATGCCCGACGCCGACCTCGACCAGGCGGTGGACGCGCTGATCGGCGCCGGCTACGGCGCGGCGGGCGAGCGCTGCATGGCGATCTCCGTGGCCGTCCCCGTGGGCGAGGAGACGGCGGACCGTCTGATGGAGAAGCTGGCGCCCCGCGTCGAGAAGCTGAAGATCGCCCCCTACACCGACGGGAACGACGCCGATTTCGGCCCGCTTGTGACACGTGAGGCGCAGGCGCGCGTCATGGGTCTCATCAACAAGGGCGTCGAGGAAGGCGCGAAGCTGGTGGTGGACGGCCGCGGCTTCAAGATGCAGGGCTACGAGAACGGCTTCTTCGTCGGCGCCTGCCTCTTTGACAACGTGACGCCGGACATGGAGATCTACAAGCAGGAGATTTTCGGGCCCGTCCTCTCCACTGTGCGCGCCGATTCCTACGAGACAGCGTTGAAGCTGGCGATGGACCACGAATACGGCAACGGCGCCGCGATCTTCACTCGCGATGGAGACGCCGCGCGGGATTTCGTTAACCGGATCAACATCGGCATGGTCGGGATCAACGTGCCGATCCCGGTGCCGCTCGCCTATCACACCTTCGGCGGCTGGAAGAAGTCTGTCTTCGGCGACCTCAACCAGCACGGGCCGGACGCGTTCCGCTTCTACACGCGCACCAAGACGGTGACCTCGCGCTGGCCCTCCGGCATCAAGGAAGGGGCCGAGTTCTCCATCCCGACGATGAAGTGAGGCGGGCGGCCTGGTGACGGACCCCGCCTTCACCATCGGCGTCGAGGAGGAATACCTCCTCGTCGATCTCGAAAGCCTCTCCCTCGCGGAGGCGCCGGAGGGATTGATGGAAGCCTGCGCGGCGGAGCTGGAGGGGCAGGTCTCCCCCGAATTCCTGCAATGCCAGATCGAGATCGGCACGGCCGTCTGCGCCGGGCCGAAAGAGGCGCGGGAGGAGCTGAAGCGGCTCCGCTCCGTCGTCGCGCGGGAGGCGAGGAACTTCGGCCTCGCCCCCGTCGCCGCCTCCTGCCACCCGTTCGCGGACTGGAAGGACC
>JAUHWJ010000643.1 GCA_030424705.1 Alphaproteobacteria bacterium
GTTCCAGTGGGTGAACCCTAAGGCCTGGACGATGGCGCTGACGGCGGTGACGGTCTATGCGCCGGACCGGAGCCTCGCCGCGCTGGCCGCGGTGGCGCTGATCTTCGGGGCGATCAACCTGCCCTCTGTCGGCTCCTGGGCCGCGCTCGGCGTGCTGACGCGGCGGGCGCTGACGACGCCGGCGCGGCTCCGCCTCTTCAACCGGGCGATGGCGCTCCTGCTCGTGGCCTCGCTCTGGCCCGTCCTCGCCCCTAGCGCTTGGTGAAGCGGGCGACGACGCTGAGCCCCGCGATGCGGTTCCAACGGCAGGACAGCGCCTCGACCGCGCAGACGGCCTTCAGAACGGCGTTGAGCGGGCCCGGCACGGGCTTCATGTCCGAACTGTCCGCCTTGCTCCCGCGCTTCAGGAGGCGGACGGCGACGGCGATGGGGAAGATGGCGCCGAAATAGTAGTGCAGCTCCTCCGGCTCCGCCCCGACGGCGCGGATCGTCTTCGCCAGCCGCGCGCAGGTATAGCGGCGGCGATGGTCGAGATAATCGTCATGCGCGCTCCAGAGGAATTCGAAGGCCGGCACGGTGATGACGAAGGTCGCGCCCTTCGGCGCCTTGTCCCAGTATTCCTTGAGGAGCCCGACATCGTCATCGACATGTTCGAGCACGTCCATGAGGAGGACGAGATCGGAGCCGTAGGATTCGACGCCCTTCACATAGGCGACGGAGCGCCCGCCGCCGAGAGTCTCCTCTCGCTCCTCATCGTAGCCGGGATCGACGCAGACCGCGCGCTGGCCATAGCCGTTGTCGAGGAACCAGCGGCTGAACCAGCCGAGGCCGGCGCCGACGTCAAGGATTTCCTTCGGCCGGGGCGAGAGCTTCCGCGCCACCATGCGGGCCTTGGACGTATAGTACCAATGCGTATCCGCGCTGTCCCCGAGGGCGTTCCGTTCCTTCAGATCCATGCCGGATTCCCCTCTGGCCAGGACTCAGATGTGCTGGCGGGGTTGAGCCACAAGCGCAGCGGCGCAGTCAAGGCGACGAAAGCGCGCGAACGCGCTGATAATCCGCGCGATTTTCAGAAATGCACGGCCCGTCCGTAAGCGTCCAGCACCGCCTCGTGCATCATCTCGGAAAGGGTCGGATGCGGGAAGACGGTGTTCATCAGCTCCTCCTCCGTCGATTCAAGCGTGCGGGCGACGACATAGCCCTGGATCAGCTCGGTGACTTCCGCGCCGACCATGTGCGCGCCCAGAAGCTCCCCCGTCTTGGCGTCGAAGACGGTCTTGATCATCCCCTCGGACTCGCCGAGGGCGATGGCCTTGCCGTTGCCGATGAAGGGGAAGCGGCCGACGCGGACCTCATAGCCCTTCTCCTTCGCCTTCGCCTCGGTGAGGCCGACGCTGGCGACCTGCGGCTGGCAATAGGTGCAGCCGGCGATGGATTCGGGCCGGACGGGGTGGGCGTGGTTGTTCCCGGCGATGAGCTCCGCCACCATCACGCCCTCATGGCTGGCCTTGTGCGCGAGCCAGGGCGCGCCAGCCACGTCCCCGATGGCGTAGAGCCCCTCGACGCCGGTGCGGCAGTACTCGTCCGTCACGACATGGGTGCGCTCGACCTTGACGCCCAGCGCCTCCAGCCCCAGCCCCTCGACATTGCCGACGATGCCGACGGCGGAGATCACCGTGTCGAACTCCATCGCCTCTGTCTTGCCG
>JAUHWJ010000644.1 GCA_030424705.1 Alphaproteobacteria bacterium
GCGCCTTGAGCGGGAGACGAGGATCATGACGGATTTGCGCGCCTTCGCCGAAACCTCGCGGGCCTGGCCCTTCGAGGAGGCGCGCCGGCTCGTCAAACGCTATGAGAAGGCGCCGCCCGAAAAGGGCCATGTGCTCTTCGAAACCGGCTACGGCCCCTCGGGCCTCCCCCATATCGGCACCTTCGGCGAAGTCGCGCGGACGACGATGATCCGCCGCGCCTTCGAGCTGCTGTCGGACATCCCGACCCGCCTCCTCTGCTTCTCGGACGACATGGACGGGATGCGGAAGGTGCCGGACAATGTGCCGAACCCCGAGATGCTGCGCGAGCATCTCCAGCGCCCGCTCACCTCCGTGCCCGACCCGTTCGGGGAGTTCGAGAGCTTCGGCGACCACAACAACGCGATGCTGCGCCGGTTTCTGGACACGTTCGGCTTCGACTACGAATTCGCCTCCGCGACCGAGTACTACAAGTCCGGCAAGCTGGACGAGATCCTCCTCCGCTGCGCCGAACGCTACGACGCGATCATGGCGATCATGCTGCCGTCCCTCGGGGAGGAGCGGCGGCAGACCTATTCCTGCTTCCTGCCGATCCACCCGGAAACGGGCCGCGTCCTCTACGTCCCCCTCAAGCATGTCGACGCGAAGGAGGGGACGATCACCTTCGACGACGAGGCGGGCCGGGAATGGACCCTCCCCGTCACCGGCGGGCAGGTGAAGCTCCAGTGGAAGCCGGATTTCGGCGCCCGCTGGGCCGCGCTCGGCGTCGATTTCGAGATGTACGGGAAGGACCACCAGTCCAACACCCCGATCTATGACGGCATCTGCCGCGCCCTCGGCGTGCGCCCGCCCGAGCATTACGTCTACGAGCTGTTTCTGGACGGCGAGGGGCAGAAGATCTCGAAGTCGAAGGGCAACGGCATCTCCATCGACGAATGGCTGCTCTACGCGCCGACCGAGAGCCTCGCCTATTTCATGTTCCAGAAGCCCCGCACCGCGAAGCGCCTGCATTTCGATGTGATCCCACGCGCGGTGGACGAATACCACCAGCAGCTCGCCGCCTATCCGCGGCAGGACGAGGCGCAGCGCCTCGCCAACCCCGTCTGGCACATCCATGAGGGGAGCCCGCCGGAGAGCACGCTCATCGTCCCCTTCTCCATGCTCCTCAACCTCGCCTCCGTGGCGAGCGCGGAAAAGAAGGAGACGCTCTGGGGCTTCATCCGCCGCTACGCGCCCGAAGCGAGCCCGGAGACGCATCCGGCGCTCGACGAGGCGGCGGGCCACGCGGTTCGGTATTATCAGGATTTCGTGAAGCCGGCGAAAACCTACCGCGCCGCGGACGCGAAGGAGGCGGCCGCGTTGGCCGATCTCGCCGCGAGGCTCTCCGCCTGGGAGGGCGGGGCGGATGCGGAGGCGCTTCAAACGCTCTGCTACGACATCGGCAAGGCGCACGAGTTCGACCCGCTGAGGGACTGGTTCCGCGCCCTCTACGAAGTCCTCCTCGGCGCCTCGGAAGGGCCCCGCTTCGGCGGCTTCATCGCGCTCTACGGCGTGGCGGAGACGGCGGCGCTGATCCGGGAGGCGCTTTCGGGCGCCTTCCTCACGAAGCCCTGAGCCGCCAGCGCCCCTCGGGCACGTCGACATGGACGATGATCGCCGCCGCGGCCAGCACCGCGTCGGACCCCCCCGGCGCGCCGAGCCCGGCGGC
>JAUHWJ010000050.1 GCA_030424705.1 Alphaproteobacteria bacterium
GCCCGACGCCGGTGGCGAGGGAGTTGTAGCCTCCGTAGGCGCGGTTGCCGAGGAAGGAGACGTTCGAGACGGTGAGCGTCGCGCCGCCGTCGGCGACGCCCGGGTTGACGTTGTTGTAGATCGGCGCGGCGAAGGAGAGCCCGGAACCGCCGGGCGCGACGCCCCGCACCAGATGGTCAGAGATCGTCGAGTTGGTGATCGACAGCGTTCCCTGGTTGTCGATCACCGCGCCGGTCTCCACGCCGCCGCCCTGGGCGAAGCCCTTCTCTATGACGAGGTTGTCGAGCGCGACGGTTGCGTCGTCATCGACGAGCAGGATGCGCGAATCCTCGCTGTCGGCGACGCCGTTGCCGTTGCTGTCGCCCGATATGGTGATGTCCGCGTCGCCGTCGTTGTCGACATCGCCCCTGATCTCGATGAAACCCGAGGTGATTTCGAGGCGGGACTGGAGCGTGATCGTCTGCCCTTCGAGCGAGGGGTCGAAGCGGATCACCCGGGGCGCAAGGAGAGATGAGAAGCCGGCCATGGCGTCGCTGATCGCCTGCCGGAGCGTGCCCGCGCCCGAATCCTCGGTGCTGGTGACGAAGATGTCGTCCGGAGCCTGAGCCATGCCGATCCCCTCTTTGGTGAACTTACGGTAGCGGTTAAGCGAGGGTTAAACCAGTGCAGGCCTGCACGGTTCGGCCGATTCTCATGGTGAATCAAGCCTTTGAGTCTCGGATGCCTTGTGCGCGCCCCTTGATGCACGGCAAGGTTGCACCGACGTCAGAAGATGAAATCATCCTCCCCGAACGCCCCGGCGTTCTGGTTCTCGAAAAGGATCGAGCCGCGGGTGTAGGTGACGAGGACGTCATCGCCCTGCTGTTCGACCCGGAGATCGTCGAAGCCCGAAACGCCGCGCTTGAACTCGACCTGATCGGCCCCCTGCTGGAAGCGCTGGATCACATCGTCGCCGTCTCCCGGCTTGAAGCGGAAGAGGTCCGCCCCGCCGCCGCCCTTCAGCGTGTCGGCGCCCTTGTTGCCCTCGATCGTGTCGGCGCCCCCGCCGCCGATGATCCGGTCCGCGCCGCCGCCGCCTTTCATGAAGTCGGCGCCGCCGCCGCCCTTCAGCGTGTCGTTCGCGCCCTGGCCGAACATCCGGTCCGCCTGGCCGCCTCCCTTCAGGCTGTCGTCTCCGCCGCCGCCGCGGAGCACGTCCTCCCCCCGCTGACCGAGCAGCGTGTCGTCCCCGCCGCGGCCGCGCACCGTATCGTCCCCGGCCAGCGCCGCGATGCGGTCCGGCCCGCCGGTTCCTGTCAGCACGTCGTCGCCCGTGGTTGGCCCCGCGGGCGGGGTGGAAGGGGGCGAAACGGGCGGCGTCACGGGCGGCGGTTCCGGCGTGTCGGGCGGCGGCGCCCCCGGGAACAGGGTCGCGAAGGCGACCTCCCCGACATCGGTGAAGAAGAACCGCTCAACCCCCGTCACCGTCGCCGTCTCCGTCGCGTTGGCGATGGTGACGGTGGCGCCGCTTCGCGTCAGCGTGTAATCGGAAAGCGCGCTGCGGAACACGGCGAGGTCGTTCCCCGCCCCGCCGTTCAGCACGTTGAGGCCCGTTCCGCCTTCAAGCGTGTCGTCCCCGCCTTCGCCTTCTAGCGTGTCGTCCCCGCCCTCGCCGAAGAGCAGGTCCGCCTCCGTTCCGCCCGCGAGGCTGTCCGCCCCCTCGCCGCCCGTCAGCGTGTCGTTCCCCTCGAAACCGAGCAGCGTGTCGTTCCCGCCGAGCCCGAAGAGCCCGTCCGCGCCGCCCCGGCCCACAAGCCTGTTCGCGTCGTCGTCCCCGGTGAGCTGGTCGTCGAGATCGGAGCCCGAAAGGCTCTCGAACTGCGAGATGATCAGGTTCAGCCCGCCGAAATTCGGCAGGTCCGTCGCCACGCCGCTGGCGAGCGAGGCGAAGACGCCGAAATCGGTCCTGAAGCCGATAGTGTCGGTCCCGTCATCGAGCCCGCCTTCGCCTCCGCCGCCCGCGGCCTCGCCCGAGCCGCCGGTGATGAGGATCGTATCGTCGCCGCCATCGCCGGTGACGTTCATCGCCTCGCCGGAGGTAATGATGAAATCCCGTCCCTCGCCGCCGGAGAGGCGAAGGTTCGCCGCGCCGCCGGCGATCAGATAGTCGCTTCCGCCGCCGCCATAGAGCGAATCCGAGCCGGAGGGGGGCGGCGGCGCCGAGAAGTCGAGGCTCTCCCCGTTCGCCAGATCGAGGAAACCTACCAGCAGGTCGCCCTGGTCCGTCCCGGTCAGCCGGTCCGCCCCTCGCGTGCCGACCGCTTGCGCGAAATCGGAGAGCGTGAGCGTGAGCCCGGCGCGGGCGGTCTGCGCCCCGCCGATGGAAAGATCGACGGTCACGCCCGTCTGCCCCTCGGTCACGGCGAGGCGGGAGAAGTCGAGCGCGTTCCTGTTCGCGCCGCCGCGCAGGTCGTGGTTTCCGGTGAGCGACGTCAGCGCGATCAGGTCCGTCCCGGCGCCGCCATCCGCGCGCACGGCGGCGCCGGAGCCCACGATGATCTCATCGGAGCCGGCGCCGCCATAGAGGCTGTCGTTTCCCGCCCCGCCGAGGATCGTGTCGTTTCCGGCGAAGCCAAGCACGGCGCGCGCCGCGCCGCCCGTGATGGTGATCTCGTCATCCCCAGCCGTGCCGAACCCGTCCCCCGTCGCCAGAGTGAAACCGTCGGAGGTTCCGCCGCTCCGGTTCAGGATGTCCGGGTCGGCGGCGCCTTGCGCGCCGTAGGAGCCGGTTCCGGCGCGCCCCGCGCCGCCGGCGACGAGGAAGCCGTCGCCTGAACCGATGACGGTCGAACCCTCGAAGCGGCTCACGGTTCCGGTGTTGATCACGCCGCGCGCCGCATCCCCGCCCGCGCCGGAGGTGGTCGGGCTGAAGCCGAGGCTGTCCCCGCCCTGCCCGGCGCCGACCGTTCCGTCGAACCCGGTGCGGGCGAGGAAGAGCGTTCCGCTGTTGATGACCCCGCCGGCGGCGTCCGTGCCGCGGCCCGGGCCGCCGAATTCGCTCTCGTCGCGCCCTCTTCCGCCGAAGATGAAGCCGTCGGTGAAGAGCGTGTCGGCCAGGAAGAGCGCGCCCGTGTTCAGCACCGGCGCCGCCGAGGAGACGGAATAGGTCAGGCCGCCGAACGTCACCGTGTTGGCGCGCACATAAGAGTTCGAGATCGTCGAATTGCTGATCGTCAGCCTTCCGGCGTTCGAGATCGCGTGGACCGGCTCGGCCCCTTCCGCGGTGACGGAAGAGCCGCGGTCCAGCGTCAACTGGTCAAGCCTCACCGCCCCAGCGGCGCCGACCATGAGGATCTGGCTGTCGTTCGGCGTGAAGTCGCCGCTCGCGTCGCTGTCGCCCGAAATCGTGATGTCCGAATCGCCGTTCCCGTTCACATCGCCATAGATGCGGATGTCGCCCTGCGTGATCTCCAGCCTGCTGGCGAGGCGGATCGTCTGGCCATAGAGCCCCTGGTCGAACCTGATGGCCGCGTAGTCTTCCTCCCCGCCGGCGCCATAATCGAAGCGCGCCTGCGCGTCGGCCAGAGCCTGCCGCAGCGACCCTGCGCCGCTGTCCGCGGCCGTGGTGACGGTGAAGTCGATGCGCGCCATGATGCCCCCCTCGAACTCCCGGTACGCTAATGGTTAGGCGCAGGTTAATCCATTGCAGGAGTGCACGGCCCGGCCGCTTCTCATGGTGAATCAAGCCCTTTGAATCCCGGATGCCGTGCCTGCGCCGACGCGATGCGCGGCCCGGTTGCGCCCCTCTGTCATGCCTGCGTCAGGGCGCCGCAACGCGGGCGTCATGCGGCGGGCGTATGAGGCGCGCCTCTGGCGGAGGGCGGGCGATGGCCGGCGAGCGGTTGATCTGGAAGGCGGCGAAATCGGCGCGGCGGGCGGAGGCGTTCCTGCCCCGCTTCGCGCTGGCGCGGGGGCGGCTGGGCCGGGCGGCGCGGCGGGCGCGGCCTCAGCCCAGGAGGGCGTAGCGCGCCAGCTTTTCGTAGACCGGGCGCGCATGGCCGAGCGTGGAGCGGAAGAGGACGAACTCCCCGATCCGCGCCGGGCCGATCAGCGCCGCGCCCGTCGCCTCCAGCCAGCGGGCGGCGCGGGCGGCGGACATCTCGCCGGGATGGAGCCGCTTCAGCGTCACATGCGGGCGGTAGCGCTCCGCGGGGTTCGGGAAGCCCGCCTGCCGCCCGGCCTGCTCCACCTTCTCGTGAAGGCGGGCGAGCGCCGGGTCGGGCCGCGCGGCGGCGAAGAGGAGGCGGGGCTTCGCGCCGCCGAAGGCGCCGGTTCCGTCGATCCAGAGGTCGAAGGGCGCGGCCTTCACCCGGCCGAGCGCGGCGTGAAGCTCCTCCGCCTCCCGCGCCCCGGCCTCGCCGAAGAAGGCGAGGGTGAGGTGGAGGTTCTCCGGCGTCGTCAGGCGGCCTTCGGGCAAGCCGGCCTGGAGGGCGGATAGCCGCTCCCGCATCTCCTCCGGCAGGTCGAGCGCGGCGAAGAGGCGCAAGGCTTCACTCCGCCCGCGCCCGCTCCACGAGTTCGAGCGCGATGGGCCCGAAGCGGGCGACGAGCGCCTCCACCCCTTCGGCGTTCGGATGGATGCCGTCCGGCTGGAACAGCTCGGGCTTGCCGACGAGGCCTTCGAGGAAGAACTCGTCATGGATCGCGCCGTATTCGGCGGCGAGCTCGGGATAGATCGCGTCGAATTCCGCCTTGTAGTCGGCGCCGTAATTGAGCGGCGCGCGCATGCCGGTGAGGAGGACGGGGAGATCGCGGGCCTTCGCCTCCTCCATGATCGCGGCGAGGTTGGCGCGGCTCGCCGCCGGGTCGATGGCGCGGAGAAGGTCGTTACCGCCAAGCTCCACGATCAGCGCGTCCGCCCCGTCGCCGCCGGCGCCGTCGAGCGCCCAGCCGAGCCGGGCCTTGCCGCCCGCCGTCGTGTCCCCGCTCACCCCAGCATTGACCACCACGGCGTCGGGCGCGCCGTTCTCCCTGAGCCAGGCTTCGAGCCGGGGCGCGAAGCCCTGTTCGGCGGGGAGGCCGTAGCCATGCGTCAGGCTGTCCCCCAGCGCCACGATGCGCACCTCGGCCGCCGCCGCCGAGGCGGCGAGCGCCGCCAGCCCGGCCAGAAACGCCTTGCGGATCATCGCCGCCAGCCCATATCGCATCGCAACAGACCTCATGCCGGATCGCCCCATGACCGTGTTCTCCCTCCAAGATGTGCATCTGTCGCTCGGCGCCAAGGCCGGAAAGGTGGATATCCTCCGCGGGGTCGGGCTCGAAGTCTCCGCCGGGCAGTCGGTCGGCATCGTCGGGCCTTCGGGTTCAGGGAAATCCTCCCTCCTCATGATCATGGGCGGGCTGGAGCGCGCGACCTCGGGAAGCGTGAAGGCACTCGGGCAGGACCTGACGGCGATGGGGGAGGATGCGCTGGCGCGGTTCCGGCGGGACAACATGGGCGTGGTCTTCCAGTCCTTCCACCTCATTCCGACGATGACGGCGATCGAGAATGTCGCGGCGCCGCTTGAGCTTGCGGGGGCGCGCGACGCGTTCGACCGGGCGCTGGAGGAGCTGAAGGCGCTCGGCCTCGGCCACCGGGCGGACCATTACCCGGCGCAGCTTTCGGGCGGCGAGCAGCAGCGCGTCGCGCTCGCCCGCGCCGCGGCGCCGCGGCCGAAGATCCTGCTCGCGGACGAGCCGACCGGCAATCTCGACAGCGCGACGGGCGCGGTGATCGTCGAGGCGCTCTTCGACCTCCAGAAACGCCACGGCGCGACGCTGGTGATGGTGACGCATGCGCCCGCGCTCGCCGCGATGTGCGACCGGGTGATCCGGATCGAGGACGGGCGGGCGCGCGAGACGCCGGAAGCCGCGCGGGCCGCGGCGTGAGCCCGGCGCTGGCGCTCCGCTTCGCGCTCCGGGAGATGCGCGGGGGGTTGAAGGGATTCCGGGTCTTTCTGCTCTGCCTTGCGCTCGGCGTCGCGGCGGTGGCCGCCGTCGGCTCGGTCAAGACGGCGATAGAGACCGGGCTGGCGGAGAAGGGTCGGGAGATCCTCGGCGGCGATGCGGAGCTGCGCCTCACCTATCGCCGCGCCACGGCGGAGGAGATGGCCGAGGTGCAGGCGGCGGCGCTCCGCGTTTCCGAGATCGTCGATTTCCGCTCCATGGCGGTGGCGGAGAGCCGGATCAGCGGGCAGACGGAGCGCGGGCTTACGCAGGTGAAGGGCGTGGATGCGGCCTATCCGCTCTATGGCGCGGCCGAGCTGGAGCCGGCCATGACGCTCGACGAGGCGCTGGCCATGGAGGGGCGGCCCGGGCTCGTGATGGAGCAGGTGCTGATCGACCGGCTGGGGCTCGAGATCGGGGACGAGGTGCGGCTCGGCGCGCAGGCCTTCGAGCTGCGGGCGGCGCTTCTCGCGGAGCCGGACGGCGTTTCCGCCGGGTTCGGGCTCGGGCCGCGGATCATCGTGCGGACGGAGGCTTTGGGCGGCTCCGGGCTGCTCGGCGAGGGGTCGTTCTATGAATCGTCGCTCCGGCTCTCCCTGCCCGAGGGCGCCGATCTCGACGCGCTGAAGGCGGAGTTCGAGGGCGCGGCGGAGGCCGGCGGCTGGCGCTGGCGGGACAGCCGGAACGGCGCGCCGGGGATCCAGCGCTTCGTGGAGCGGCTGGCGGCCTTCCTCGTCCTCGTCGGGCTCGCGGCGCTCGCGGTCGGCGGGGTTGGGATTTCCTCCGCCGTCCGGGCCTATCTGGCGGAGAAGACGGAGACCATCGCGATCCTGAAGACCATCGGCGCGCCCTCGCGCGGGGTGTTCATGATCTACCTCATCCAGATCGGGCTGCTGACGGCGCTCGGCGTCGTCCTCGGGCTCCTGATCGGGGCGGGGCTGCCGGCGCTGATCGGGCCGCTCTTCGCGGATGCGCTGCCGGTGCCGGCGCTCTTCCGGATCTATCCGGGGCCGATCTTTGAGGCCTCGCTCTATGGCGCGCTGACGGCCTTCCTCTTCGCGCTCTGGCCGCTGGCGCGGGTGCGGGCGGTGCGGGCGGCGGCGCTCTTCCGCGACATGGCGGCGCCGGAGCGGGGGCTGCCTTCGGCGGGGGACCTCCTCGCGCTCGGCGCGCTCCTTCTCGCGCTCGTCGCGGCGGCGCTGACCTTTTCGGGCGCGCCGCTGCTGGCGGCCTGGTTCATGGGCGGGGTGGCGGCGGCGCTCGCGGTGCTATGGCTCGTCTCGAAGCTCCTCGGCCGGCTCGCGGCCTCGGCGGCGCGGGGCAAGCTGCCGCGCGGGCGGCCGACGCTCCGCCTCGCGCTCGCCTCAATCGGCGGGCCGGGGGGCGAGACGACGGGGGCCGCGCTCTCGCTCGGCCTCGGGCTCACTGTGCTCGCCGCGATCGGGCAGATCGACCACAACATGCGGAGCGTGATCGGCGAGCAATTGCCGCAGGACGCGCCGGCCTATTTCTTCATCGACATCCAGAACGACCAGCTCGGCGGTTTCCTCGACGTCGCGCGCAGCGAGGACGGGGTCGGCGAGATCACCACGGCGCCCATGCTTCGCGGCGTCATCACGGCGCTCGCCGGCGTGCCCGCCGCGGAGGCGCGGGAGAATGTGGACCCGGGCGGACGCTGGGTTCTGGAGGGCGACCGCGGCGTCTCCTACGCCGCCGCACCGCCGCCCGGCGCCGTCATCACCGAGGGCGAATGGTGGGCGGCGGATTATTCCGGCCCGCCGCTCCTCTCCTTCTCCGCCGAGGAGGGCGCGGAGCTGGGGCTCCGGATCGGGGATACCGTCACCGTCAACGTGCTCGGGCGGGATATCACGGCAACCGTGGCGAATTTCCGGGAGATCGACTGGCGGGGCATGGGCATCAACTTCCTGATGATCCTCGATCCCGGCGCGATGGCCGGCGCGCCGCACACGCATATCGCGACCGTTCACGCGGAGGCCGCTTCCGAGGCGCCGCTGCTGCGCGCCGTCGGCCCGGCCTTCCCGAACGTCACGGCGATCCGGGTCAGGGACGCGATCGACCGCGTTTCCGAGGGGCTCGCGGACCTCGCATCCGCCTCGCGCTGGGCGGCGGCGGCGGTGCTCGTCACCGGGCTTGTCGTGCTGATCGGCGCGGCGGCGGCGGGGGAACGGGCGCGGGCCTACGAGGCGGCGATCCTGAAGGTCATCGGCGCCTCCCGCGGGCGGATATTGCGGAGCTTCGCGCTCCGCTCCGCGCTGGTCGGCGGGGCGGCGGGACTGGTGGCGATCGGCTTCGGCGCCGCGGCCTCCTGGGCGGTCATCACCTTCGTTATGGAGGCGGATTTCCGCTTCGACGCGGCCTCCGCGCTCGGCGTCGTCGCGGGGGGCGCGCTGGCGGCGCTTCTGGCCGGACTGGCCTTCGCCTGGCGGCCCCTCGCGGCGCGGCCCGCTTCCGTACTTCGCGCGCGCGAATGAGGTTGAAATGCGGCGACGGCGTAACGATATCTCGGGGCGAGGAGAGACCGCCGTTCAAGGCGGCCTTTTCATTGTGAAACAACGGAGAGGACACAGCTTCAATGGCTGACTACCAGACGGCGATACGGCGCGACGGCGCCATAGGGGCGGATATCGACGCGGGCCTCCGCGCCTACATGAACAAGGTCTACTCGCTCATGGCGGTCGCGATGGCGATCACCGGCGTGGTGGCCTATGTTTTCGGCAACGATCTCTACGCGGTCACGCGCGGGCAGGAGACGATGCTGGTGCCCGCGGGCGTCATCACGGCG
>JAUHWJ010000051.1 GCA_030424705.1 Alphaproteobacteria bacterium
TTCAGCGCTTCACGACGGCGGGCAGGAGCGCCGTCGGGGTTTTCGATGCGTCGCACATGTCGTTGTCCGGCGGGCGGACGCCGAAGCGGAGGCCCGTTTCGTCGAGCGCGAAGAGGTCGTGATCCTCCGCGCAGACGGAGACGGGCTTCCAGGAGGCGCAGCCCTTCTCCGAGATGTCGGTCTCCAGGTTAACGGTCAGCGCGCAGTCTCCCATCCCCATCGCGGCGGCGAGCGCCGGATCCTCGGTGAGGAGAGTGACATGCTTCCAGTCTTCCGCGAAGACGGTCCGGAAGGCGCCGGGGACGGCGGGGCTCTCCCCCTTCACGTCGTATCCGCCGCCGGTGCGGAACTGGAACGTGCGCAGCGTCATTTCGGGATCGAGCGCATGGGTGAAGGTCAGGCTCCAGCGCCCGTCCCGGAAGACGAATTCGCGCCAGCCGAAGCCGCCATACCAGGACTCGGGCGCCTCGCTCTGCCAGGTGCCGGAGAGGGAGGCGAGCGCCGCCTGCGGCGCCTCCGCCTCCGCCCCGCCCGCAAGGGCGAGAAGGGCGAGGGGGATGAGGGTTCGTTTCATGATGGTCTCCCGTCGGATCGGCGCGGGCCGATCCCGCGCTCACCCCCATGACGGGCGGGGAGGGGCGGATTTTTACAGGCGCCTCACAAAAAGCTCTGCGGGTCGATGTCGATGGCGAGGCGCACCGCGGAGGGGATGCGGATGGAGGCGCGCCATTCGCGGAGCGCGGCCTGGAGCGGCGCGCCCTTCGGCGCCTTCACAAGCAGCCGGACGCGCGCCCTGCCCCTGATCCGCGCAATGGGCGCCGGCGCAGGGCCGAAGAGCTCCGCCCCCGCCGCGCGAAGGGGCGCATCGGCGCGCGCGAGCGCGTTGGCGGCGGCGAAGACCTGCGCCTCGTCCCGCCCCGAGAGGATCACGCCCGCCATGCGCCCGAAGGGCGGCGCGCCGGCGGCGAGGCGCTCCGCCGCCAGCGCCTGCAGAAAGCCCTCCGAATCGCCGGAAACGAGCGCCCGCATCACGGCGTGCTCCGGCGCGGCCGTCTGCACCAGCGCGAGGCCCGGCTTCTCCCTCCGCCCGGCGCGCCCGGCGACCTGGCTGACGAGCTGGAACGTCCGCTCCGCGGCCCTGAGGTCCCCGCCCTTCAGGCCAAGATCGGCGTCGATCACGCCGACGAGGGTGAGGAGCGGGAAGTCATGCCCCTTGGCGACGATCTGCGTCCCGATCACCAGATCGGCCCCGCCGCGCCCGATCCGCTCGATCTCCGCCCGGAGCGCGCTCGCCGCGATGTCGGAGGAAAGGATGGCGATCCGCGCCTGCGGGAACAGCGCCGCGGCCTCCTCCGCCAGCCGTTCCACGCCGGGTCCGATGGCGGCGAGCCGGTCCTCCCGCCCGCAGGAGGGGCAGGCCTTCGGGATCGGCGCCTCATGCCCGCATTGATGGCAGAGGAGCCGGGCGCGGTAGCGATGCTCCACCATCCGCGCGTCGCAATGCGGGCAGTCGAAGACATGGCCGCAGGCGCGGCAGAGCGTCTGGGGCGCGTAGCCCCGGCGGTTGAGAAAAAGGAGCGCCTGCTCCCCCGCCGCGATGCGTTGCGCCACGGCGCGGGCGAGGCTGGGGGCGATCCAGCGCCCGGGGGGAGGTCCCTCTTCCCTGATGTCGATCAGCCGCATGACGGGGGGCTCCGCCGCGCCAAACCGCTCCGGCAGGTCCAGCCGCGCATATTTCCCGGCGGCGGCGTTGGCCCAGGTCTCCAGCGAGGGCGTGGCGGAGGCGAGGACGACCGTCGCGCGGGAAAGCGAGGCGCGGAGCACCGCCATGTCCCGCGCATTGTAGAGCGCGCCGTCCTCTTGCTTGTAGGAGCCGTCATGCTCCTCATCCACCACGATGAGGCCTGGGTCGGCGAAGGGAAGGAAGAGCGCGGAGCGGGCGCCGACGACGAGCCGCGCCTCCCCCCGCGCCGCGCCGACCCAGACGCGTCGCCGCTCGGCCCCCGTCACGCCGGAATGCCATTCCGCGGGCCGGGCGCCGAACCGGGCCTCCACCCGCGCGATGAAGGCGGCGGTGAGCGCGATCTCGGGCAGGAGGATCAGCGCCTGCCGTCCGGCTTCGAGACAGGCGGCGACGGCTTCGAGATAGACCTCCGTCTTGCCGGAGCCCGTCACGCCGTTGAGGAGGAAGGGCCGGAAAGCTCGCGCCCGCGCCGCCTCCGCGAGCGCCGCCGCGGCCGCGCCCTGCGCGGGCGAGAGCGCAGGCGCGCTTTCGAGCCTCAGCGGCGCGAAGGGCCGCGCGCCGGGCCGCCGCTCCTCGACGAGCGCGCCCGCCTCCGCGAGGCCCTTCACCACCGAGCCGGAGACGCCGGCGAAGGCGGAAAGCTCCGCCGCACTCATCGCGACGCCGGCCTCGGCCAGCGCCTCCAGCACCCGCTTCCGCGCGGGCGTCAGGCGCTCGGGCGGCGGGCCAGGTCGCCAGTAGCTGCGCATCGGCGGCTCCCGGTCGAGATCCGGCGCCCGCGTCGCGAGGCGGAGCATCGCGCCGAGCGGGGTGAGCGTATAGTCGGCCGCGCGGGCGAGGAAATCCCGGAAGGGCGCGGGGGCGGGCGGCAGGTCCAGCGCGCGGTGCACGGGCTTCAGCTTTCCCGGCGCGGCGTCCCCCTCCCCCGGCCCCCAGACGCAGCCGATCACCCGGTTCGGACCCACCTCCACCTCCACGAAGGCGCCGGGGGGGAGCTCCATTCCCGGCGGCGCGAGATAGTCATAGGCGCGGTCCACCGGCAGCGGGGTCAGGACCGAGACGAGGGATCCCCCGGCCTCGCTCACGGAATTCCCCGTGGCGGCGGGGCGCCCGCTCCGCTATGCTTGCGCGCGACAGGCAGGCCCCGAAGCCGCGGCAGGCGGCGGGGGCGGAGAGCGGAAGGACAGCGCATGAAATTCTTCGTGGACACCGCGGAGATCGAGGAGATTCGCGCCCTCGCCGAGACCGGGATGGTCGACGGCGTGACGACGAACCCCTCGCTCATCATGAAATCCGGGCGGAACATCCTCGAGGTGACGAAGGAAATCTGCGACCTCGTGCCGGGCCCGGTGAGCGCCGAGACGGTGGCGACGGATGCGGAGGGCATGATCGCGGAGGGCCGCAAGCTCGCCGCCATCGCGCCCAACATCGCCGTGAAGGTGCCGCTGACCTGGGAGGGGCTGAAGGCCTGCAAGGCGCTGACGGACGAGGGGCGGATGGTCAACGTCACGCTCTGCTTCTCCGCCAATCAGGCGCTTCTGGCCGCGAAGGCGGGGGCGACCTTCATCTCCCCCTTCATCGGGCGGCTGGACGATATCGGCATGGACGGCATGGAGCTCATCCAGGAGATTCGCCAGATCTACGACAATTACCACTTCTCCACCGAGATCCTCGCCGCGTCCATCCGCACGGTGAACCATGTGAAGGCGGCGGCGCTGATCGGCGCCGACGTCATCACCGCGCCGCCCGCCGTCATCAAGGCGCTGGCGTCGCATCCGCTGACGGACAAGGGGCTCGACGCCTTCCTCAAGGACTGGGCCAAGACGGGCCAGACGATCCTTGGCTGAGCCGCTGGAGAAACCGGGGCGCGACCTCCGGGCCGAAATCCTCGCCGATCCCGCCGTGGTGCTGGAGGATCGGGCCGTGATGCAGGCGTTGATCGAGGCAAACGCGCCGCCGGGCGGGCGCAAGGTCGTCGATCTCCGCGGCGCGCTCGTCTCCCGGCTCGAGGCGCGGCTTGACAAGCTGGAGACGACGCATCGCTCCGTCATCGCCGCGGCCTATGAGAATGTGGCCGGCGCGGCGCAGATCCAGCGCGCCGTGCTGCTGTTGCTCGAGCAGAACCGCTTCGTCGACTTTCTCCGCGCGCTGACGGTGGAGACGCCGGACATGGTGGCGGTGGACCTCGCGCGGCTCTGCATCGAGACGGACGAGGCGGAGCCCGGCCCGGCGCCGGGGCTGACCGGGGAACTGGGCGAGGCTCTTGTGATCCTGCCGCCTGGCGGCGTCTCCGCCTATCTCGCGCTCGGGCCGGGAGCCGGCAGGCGCGTCGCGCTCCGGACGGCGACGGCGGAGGCGGAGGCGGTGTTCGGCGACGCCGCCGGGGCGATCCGCTCGGAAGCGCTGGCGCCGCTCGACCTCGGAGAGGGGCGGCGCGGCCTCCTCGTCTTCGGGGCGGAGGACCCGCGGCGCTTCACACCGGACCAGGGGACTGACCTCCTCGAATTCTTCAGCGGCGTGGTGGAGCGGGCGCTCCGCCGCTGGCTCGCGCCGGACGCATGACCGGGGGGGAGGCCGGCGCGCTCCTCGCCCGCTTCCTCGGGGGCATGGCGGGCGCGAAGGCGGCCTCCCCGCACACGATCGACGCCTACCGGCGGGATGTGGGACGCTATCTCGACTTCATGACCCTCCACCGGGGCGAGGCGGCGGGGCGGAAGGCGCTCGCCGGGATCACGCCGCGGGAGATGCGGGCCTGGCAGGCGCATCTTCTCGACGAAGGGCTCTCGCCCCGCTCCGCCGCGCGCGCGCTCTCGGCCGTCAAGTCCTTCCACCGCTGGCTCGGCGAGGCGGAAGGGGCGGAGGCAGCGGCGCCGCTCGCCGCCCGCGCGCCGAAGACGCCGAAGCGCCTGCCCCGGCCCGTTTCCGCCGAGGCCGCCCGCGCCCTGATCGACCATGCCGCCGCCGGGCATCGAGAGCCGTGGATCGCGGCGCGGGACGCGGCGCTCCTTACGCTCCTCTGGGGCGCCGGGCTCCGTATTTCCGAGGCGCTGGCGCTGAACCGGCGGGACGCGCCGCTGCCGGAGACGCTGCGGATCTTCGGCAAGGGCGGCAAGCCGCGGATCGTGCCCGTCCTTTCCGCCGCGCGCGCGGCGGTGGACGAATATCTCCGGCTGCTGCCGATGGCGCCGGGGCCGGACTCGCCACTCTTCCTCGGCGCGCGGGGCGGGCGGCTCGACCCGTCGCTGGCGCAGAAGGCTATGGCGACGGCGCGCGCCGCGCTCGGCCTGCCCGCGACGGCGACGCCGCATGCGCTCCGCCATTCCTTCGCGACGCATCTCCTTTCGGCCGGTGGCGATCTCCGCTCGATTCAGGCGCTGCTCGGCCACGCCTCGCTCTCCACCACGCAGGTCTATACCGGGGTGGACGAGGCGCGGCTGATGGCGGCCTACGAGGCGGCGCATCCGCGCGGCGGCGCATGACCGCGCCGCTGGACGAGACGGACCGGCGGCTCCTCGCCGCGCTCCGCGCGGACGGGCGCGCCTCCGTCGCCGCGCTCTCGGCCGCGCTCGGCCTCGCACGCGGGACAGTTCGGGCGCGGATCGAGGCGATGAAGGCGCGCGGCGTGATCCGCCGCTTCACGGTGGAGACGGATGCGGAGGAGGGGCCGGCGATCCGCGCCGTGATGTCGATCGAGCTGAAGGGCTCGATGACGCGCTCCGTCATCTCCGCACTCTCCCGGATGCCGGAGATCACGGCGCTCCACACCACGAACGGGGCGTGGGACCTCGTGGCGGAGATTCGCGTCGCCTCGCTCCCGGAATTCGACCGGGTGCTGCGGGAGGTGCGGGCGGCGCCCGGCGTCTCGAACAGCCAGACGAGCCTGCTGCTGGACAGGATCCGAGGCTAGCTCGCCGTTTCGGGCAATTTACCGCTCGTTTCGATCAATGAACGCGGCGGATCGGCCGAAATTCCGGCTTCAGATCGGCCGGTCCGCATTTCTATCTTTCGGGCGAACAGTGGAGACCGACGATGACCGACATCGCCCTGATCGGCGTTCCGACCCATGCGGGCGCGGCGCAGCCCGGATGCCAGATGGGGCCGGAGGCCTATCGCGTCGCCGGCCTCGCGGAGACGCTTGCCGCGCTGGGGCACAGCGTGGAGGACCGGGGCGACATCAGGCCGGCGCCGGCGCCCGCGCGGGCTCATGGAAACCCCGCCGTCCGGAACCTCGCCGCCGTCTCTTCCTGGACCGCCTCGATCCATGAGGCGGGGCGGGCGGAACCGGGCTTCCCGATCTTCCTCGGCGGTGATCACAGCCTTGCGGCCGGAACAGTCCCCGCCATGGCGGCGCGGGCGGAAGCCGAGGGGCGGCCCCTCTTCGTCCTGTGGCTGGATGCGCATCCGGACCTCCACACGCCGGAGACGACGGAGAGCGGCAACCTGCACGGCGCCCCGATGGCTTACGCCACCGGCGCCGAAGGCTTCGCCGACTTTCCGCCGCTCCCGGCGCGGGTCGAACCCGCGAATGTTCTTATGATGGGGCTCCGGTCCGTGGATCGGGCGGAGAACGCGCGTATCGCCGAGGCAGGGTTCGAGGTGCGGGACATGCGGGCCATCGACGAACACGGGATCGCCGCGCCGCTCCGGACCTTCCTCGCACGCGTGGCCGCGGCCGAGGGGCGGCTGCATGTCAGCCTCGACGTCGATTTCCTCGACCCCGGCATCGCCCCCGCCGTCGGCACCACAGTTCCGGGCGGGGCGACCTTCCGGGAGGCGCATCTGATCATGGAGATGGTGCATGACAGCGGCCTCGCCTCCTCGCTCGACCTCGTGGAACTGAACCCGTTTCTGGACGAGCGCGGAAAGACCGCGCGGCTGATGGTCGATCTCGCCGCCTCGCTGATGGGGCGGAAAGTGCTGGACCGGATGACGAGGAGCTTCTGATGAAACCCGCCCCTTCCCGCCTCGCCATGGTGCCCTTCGTCTCCGTCGCCCACATGATGGAGATCGTGAACGGGATCGGCCCTGCGCAGTTGATGACTGAACTCGCCGACTATATCGAGGCGGACTTCCGCCGGTGGGAAAGCTTCGACAAAACACCGCGCGTCGCCGCTCATTCCTCCGACGGAGTGATCGAGCTGATGCCGACCTCGGACGGCGAAAATTATGGCTTCAAGTATGTGAATGGTCATCCGAAGAATATGAGGGAGGGATACCAGACGGTGACGGCGTTTGGCGTCTTGTCCAATGTGAACAACGGCTATCCCATTCTGCTCACCGAGATGACCGTTCTGACGGCGCTGCGCACGGCGGCGACTTCCGCCCTCGCGGCGAAGCATCTGGCGCCGAAAGGCTCCCGGACGATGGCGATGATCGGCAACGGCGCGCAATGCGAGTTCCAGACGCTCGCCTTCCGGGCCCTGCTCGGCATCGAGGAGGTGCGCCTCTATGACATCGACGGGAAAGCGACGGAGAAGGCCGCGCGGAACCTCGCCGGCTCCGGCCTCCGCGTCGTCTCCTGTGCCTCGAAAGAGGAGGCGGTGACCGGCGCGGAGATCGTGACCACCTGCACGGCGGACAAGCAGAACGCCACGATCCTGACGGACAACATGGTCGGCTCCGGCATCCATATCAACGCTATCGGCGGGGATTGCCCGGGCAAGACCGAGCTGCACCGGGACATTCTCCTCCGCTCCTCCATCTTCGTGGAATACCCGCCGCAGACGCGGATCGAAGGGGAAATCCAGCAGCTCGAGGCCAATCATCCCGTCACCGAACTCTGGGAGGTGATGACGGGCCGCGCGCCCGGACGCCGTTCCGCCTCGGAGATCACGCTCTTCGACAGCGTGGGCTTCGCCATCGAGGATTTCTCGGCGCTTCGCTACATCCGGGATCAGCTGGAGCGGACCGGCGCCTATGTCGAACTCGACATGCTGGCCGACCCGGACGACCCGCGGGACCTGTTCGGTATGGTCCGCCGCGCGGGCTGAGGTCAGCCGCGCAGCCGCGCCCCTTCAGGGTCGAAGGCGGGGCGGGCGAGCACCCGCGCGCCATGCGCCCGGCCGAGGAGAAAGACGTCCACCTCGTCCCCCGGCCCGGCGACGCCGGGGAGGAGGAAGCCCATCGCGAGGCTCTTGCCCACGCTCCAGCCATAGGCGCCGGAGCTGATGCGGCCGGCGGGCGCGCCGCTCTTGAGGAAGATCGCCTCACCGCCGGTCGCGTCGGCCGTCGCAGCGTCGATCTCGAAAAAGGCCAGCGTCTCGCGGGGCGCGCGGTCCTTTACGGCTTCCCAGGCGGCGCGATTCAGGAAGGTCTTGTCGCCGCGAACCAGCCCGTGGAGCGCGACTTCGTGCGGCCAGAGTTCGGGCGAATAATCCCGCCCCCAGCTGCCGTAGCCCTTTTCGATCCGGAGCGCGCCGAGCGCGCGCGAACCGACGGGCCCGGCGCCGAGCGGCGCGCCCGCCTCCAGAAGCGCGCGCCAGAGCCGGAGCTGGTCCCCCGCCGCGCAATGGAGCTCCCAGCCGAGATCGCCCGTGAACGAGACGCGGAGCGCGGCGCAGGCGACGCCGGCGACCTCTATGCGCCTCGCACGGAAGAAGGGGAAGGCGGCGTTGGCGAGATCAGCGTCCGTTAGTCCCTGCAGCAGCGCGCGGGAGAGCGGGCCGGCGACGGCGAAGCCGCAGGTCGCTTCCGTCACGGAGCGGAAAGTCGTCTCTTCCGGGAGCGGGAGCGCGCGGAAGAAGCGCTGATGATAGCGCTCAGCCATGCCCGATCCGGTGACGAGGAACTCCTCCGCTCCGAGCCGCGCGACCGTAAAATCCCCAGCCACGCCGCCCCGAACCCCGATCAGGGGAGTCAGCGCCATGCGGCCCGGCGCCTTCGGCATGGCGTTCGCGAAGAGCGCTTCAAGCCACGCCGCCGCACCCGGCCCCTTCGCCTCGTATTTGGCGAAGTTCGAGATGTCTATGATCCCGGCTCGCTCACGCAGCATCC
>JAUHWJ010000052.1 GCA_030424705.1 Alphaproteobacteria bacterium
CGCGGCGTGGAAACGCCGACAATGGAAGGGTGCGTCGCCGAGCGCTACACGCTCGCGCGCAAGGCGCCGGCGCTCTTGCACCTCCCGACCCCAGCGGTGATAGGCGACCTGCAATTGAGCGAACCAGTCCGGCGCGCGGCGAAGGGAGCCGGGGAAGCCGACCGCCTGCACGACCCCGCCGCGCTGCTGGGAAAGGGCGAGGTCGGCGGTATAGTAGGCGTCACAATAGGCGGGTTCCGAAAGGTCCACCGGCGCAAGGCTTTCGGGCTCGCCGCCCGAGAGATGGTCGAAGACGGGGACGAGCGGATTGATCCCGTCAGGCTCGGCGATGGCGGCGAACTCCGCGGCTTCGAGGAACTGGGCGACCGTGACCCATTCAAAAACTGCCTCCTCTTCCGCCGCGCCGGCCGTGTATTCGCAGATCAGCGCCTTGCGGAAAGGCCAGAGAGGGTCTTCGCTCTCCGCCCGCACGACCTCGAGCGCGGCGTCGCGCGATTCGTCGGAAGGGGCTGGGCCAAGTCCGTCGAGATAGGCTCGAAGCCCTTCCATATGGGCGCACCAAGGGTCGCCCACAGGAGCCCCGAGGCTGGTCGCGACGGCTGCCGGGTCCCATTGACCCGGCCCAAGCCGCCCCGTCGAGTCAGCAACGCAAGCGGCGAGCGCCAGCGTCAAAAGGCTCAATCCCCCCCAATGTGCGATCATGTCACTTCGCCCTTATCACGATCCTCGTACCCGTCACCGCAAGGTTCGTGTCGTTCCTGATCCTCACGCTCATGCGGTCCGCCCCGCTCTTCGCCACATCGCCCGCCGCAACCGAAACGACGCCGCGGCCGAGCCGCATCCGGAACTCGCCCGTCTTCTCCGCCGCGCGGTAGACATACGTGGATATTTCCACGCAAGTGTCGGCCACTCCGGTCAAGGTCGTATTGTCGGTGAAGATGACGTCGAAGGCGCCGTTCGCGCCAGTCGCCACCGCATCGGCTGCGAAAAGGTCCATACCCACTTCCGCATCGAGTTCGTCGAATCCGCCCGGCTTCGGGCGGAGCACCTTCACCTGGCCTTCCGCGCGCTTCATGAAGCCGACCGTCTCCGCCCGCCGTGCGGGGAATGCGGCTTCCTCAGCCGGAACCTCCACCTGGCAGAGGCTCCGCACGGTCTCCGTGGAGGCGGCGGCAGGAAAGGCGGCGGCGGCCAAAAGAGCCGCGGCGAACAGCGTTTTCATTTCAGGCCCTTTCATTCGGCGGCCCCGCGCCCTGCGGCGGCGACGGCCTCCTCAAGGTTTTGATAATACGGAATGAACGGGGCGAATTTGAGGACGCCGGAGACAAGCTCTCCGCCCCCAGCCGCCACAATCCGCCTGCCTTGCCTCTCCCGTTCGAGATGCGCCGCGCGGAGCGCACGGAGCGCAGTCGAGGAGAAGAGGACGACGCCTGAGAGATCGACGACGAGCCCGCCCGGCCCGGCCTGTTCCGCGGCGGCGCTGAGCGCCCGGCCGAGCGGGGCGAAGCTGTCCGCATGGTAATGTGTCGCGCCGCAATGAAGAACGGTCACGTCGCCCCGCGTCTCACAGCGGAAGGGAAAGCGCTTGTCAGCGTCCTTCAAGGCCCTGCTCTCCCTCCGATTTCGCCGCGCGCGGCGCGTGAACCCGCGCGAGGGCTCAAGACTATGTCCAATCTTCGCCTCATTCCACCTCCGGGTCTCCATGCTTGGCGACGGTGAAGGTGGTGACGTTCCGGTTCCCGTCCCGCTCGTAGGTCAACCGGTCCGCAAAGGCGAGGACAAGGGCCAGCCCTCGGCCGCCCCCGGCGAACGCCTCCGGAGCCTCCCGCGGCTCCCGCGGGTCGAAACGCGGACCGGAGGCAGAGACACGGAGAGTCAGTTCGCTCTCGTCCGTCCATACCTCCACGAGAATGTCCGGCGCCTCCTCCCGCACCGCGCCGTGGACGAGTGCGTTGGCCGCCAGTTCGTCGAGCGCCAGGCCGATGCGGAGCGCCTGGCTCTCGTCCGCGCCCGCCTCGGCGCAAAGCGCCTCCGCCGCTTCGGCCGCCGCGGCGACTTCGGCGAGCGTCGAATGGATGCGGCGACGCAGGGAGGTCATAAGAGCGTCATGGGGCGCCCCGGTCAGCCCTTCCATTTGGCGGCGAGCGCGTCGGCGGCCTTCGCGAGTAGGTTGGTGTCGAGCCCGATGGACAGATAATTCGCTCCGGCGTCCCGGTAGGCGGCGATAAGCCGGTCGTCCAGCGTCATCACGCCGGCGGCCTTGCCCGCCCCACGGGCGCGACGGATCCCGTCGAGGATCGCCGCTTCGACCTCAGGGTGGCCGGGCTGGCCCATTAGGCCGAAGTCGGCGGATAGATCGGCGGGTCCGAAAAAGACCCCGTCTATCCCCTCCACCTCCATGATCGCCTCCATGTTGGAAAGGCCGAGCCGGGTCTCGATCTGGACGAGCAGGCAGATGTCCTTGTTCGCGTCCTTCAGGTAGCCGGGGTTGCGCCCGAAATTCGTCGCCCGCGCTCCGAGCATGCCGACGCCTCGGTTGCCCTCCGGCGGATAACGCGTGGCGAGGGCCAGAGCCTCCGCCTGTTCCCTCGTATCCACGACAGGGACAAGAAAATTGCGGATGCCGACATCGAGCAGCTGCTTCAGATGCGCCGGGTCCCGGTCCCTGATCCGGACGAATACGGCCGGATCGTGCCGCGCAAGCGCATTCGCCTGGGCGACAATGGAGGCGAGATCATTCGGCGCATGCTCTCCGTCGATCAGCAGCCAGTCGAACCCCGCCGGCGCCGAGACTTCCGAAGCCAGCGGATGCGCGAGGCCGAGGAAGATGCCGTAGAGCGGCTCGCCGGTCTTCAGCCGGTCCTTGAAAGGGTTCATGGCGTTTCCTTCGCGATGGAGCAGGTGACCGCGCCGAGCGGCCCGAAATCGCAGGCGAATGTGTCGCCCGGATGGCCGACGACCGGCCTCGTGAAACTTCCCGAGAGGACGAACTGGCCGGGCTCCAGCGCGACGCCCTGCGCCGCAAGGCGGCGGACGAGCCAGACGATCCCCTTCGCCGGATGGCCAAGAACGCCGGCGGCGACGCCCGTCTCCTCCACCACGCCGTTCCGGTAGAGGACGCCCGGAATCCACGCGAGGTCCATTGTATCCGGCCGCATCGGCCGCCCGCCCCAGATGACGCCGGCATTGGCGGCATTGTCCGAGATCGTGTCCATCACCTTCCGCGGGCGCCCCGAATTAGGGTCGTTCTGGTGGCAACGCGCGTCGATCACCTCAAAGGCCGGGACGACGTAATCGGTGGCGTTCAGCACGTCGAAGATCGTGACGTCAGGCCCTTCGAGCCGCGCCTTGAGCCAGAAGCCCAGCTCCACCTCGAAGCGCGGGCGGATGAAACGGTCCGCCGCGATGGCGGCGCCGTCGTCGATCACCATGGAGTCGAGCAGCGCGCCGTAGTCCGGCTCGTCGATCTGGCTCGCCTGCTGCATGGCGCGGGAGGTGAGGCCGATCTTGCGGCCGATGATCCGCTCGCCCCGCGCCAGCTTCATCCCGACCCAGGCGCGCTGGACGGCGTAGCCGTCCGCGATGGTCATTTCCGGATGGTCGAGGCTCGGCTGGCGCACCTGAACCCGCGTGCGCTCCGCCTCGTCATAGGCTGAGGCGAGGGCTTCGATCGTCTCGGGCTTCATTCGTCGGCCACCCCGTTCCTCAACACGCCGATGCCGGGCGCGCTCACCTCCACCACGTCGCCGGGCTTCAGCCAGCGCGGCGGGTCGAACCGCGCGCCGGCGCCCGTGGGCGTGCCCGTGGCGATCAGGTCCCCTGGGCCAATCTCCGTGAAGGTGGAGACATATTCAATGATCTTCGCGAAGGGAAAGGCCATCGAGGAGGTCGTGTCCCCCTGCCGGAGCTCCCCGTTCACCCGCGTCTCGATGCGCATGCCAGTCATTTCGAGGCCGGAAAGGTCCGACTCCACCCAGGGGCCGATCGCGCCCGTGCGGTCCCAGTTCTTGCCTTGCGTCACGTTGAACTTGCCGTGGCGCACCCAGTCCCGGATCGTGCCCTCATTCATGAGCGTGAGGCCGAAGACATGGCTCATCGCCTGGCTCTGCGGGATGCGGCGGCCCGGCTTGCCGATGACGAGCACGATCTCCCCCTCATAGTCGAGCTGTTCGGATTCCGGCGGGCGGATCAGGGGCATGTCCGGCCCGGTGAAGCTGAGCGGGCTCCGCATGAAGATTGAGGGATGGGCGGGCGGCTCCGACCCGTCCCGGTATTCCTCATTCCTGTTCGTGTAGTTGACTCCGATGCAGAAGATCCGCCGCGCCTCCGGCATGGGCTGGTCGAGCCGGATCGAGTCCGCCGCCGCATCCGGCGCGCGGGGCAAGGAGAGCGGAGCCCCTGCGTGGATCAGCGCCGTGAGGTCGGCGAGGCCGAACCGCGCCGTGAGGTCGGCGACCCCGCCCTCCACCACTGCGCCGAGCCGCCAGCCGGCGCCGGCGTCGAACCTGCATATCTTCATCGTAGCCTCGCTTGACAGGGCCTCCACAGCCACGTATTTGCTTAACGCGTTAAATGAAAAGGGTCAACATGCCCCACCTGTCCTTCGAGTACAGCCCCGGCCTCGAGGCCCGCGCGGACCTTCCGGCTTTCGCCGCCGCGATGCGGGATGCGATGGCGGCCACGGGGCTTTTCCCCCTCGGCGGAATCCGCGTGCGCGGGCATCGGGCGGATGTCTGCCTCGTGGCCGATGGCGGGCCGCATCAGTTCATGGACATCTCCGTCCGGCTCGGCGCCGGGCGGAGCCTGGAGGCGCGGAAGGCTGCGGCCGAGGCGATTTATGCGGCGGCGGAGGCGTTCCTGAAGCCCTGCGCGGCGGAGTCCGCCTTCGCCCTCTCCCTTGAAATGCGAGAGATCGACCCGGAGCTTTCGATCAAGCGCTTCAACACGCTCCATGAACACCTTCAGGCACGAGGCGAGGCATGAGCGCGCTTGAGATCAACCTCGCGAAGGCCGAGGCGCATCTCGCCCGCTTCCGCGATGACGGCGTGCGCCACAGGATCGGCGGCGCGGACGTCGGCGGGACGGAGTGGTTCGAGACGACCTCCCCGCATGACGGCGCCCTCCTCGCCCGCATCGCCCGCGGCGGCGTGGCGGAGATCGACGCGGCCGCCGGCTCCGCCCACGCGGCCTTTCCCGCATGGCGCGACATGGCAGGCGCGGAGCGCAAGCGCGTCCTCCACCGGATCGCGGACGGGATCGAGCGGCGGGCCGAGGAGATCGCCTTCCTCGAATGCCTCGACACAGGGCAGGCGCTCCGCTTCATGTCGAAGGCCGCGCTGCGCGGCGCCGAGAACTTCCGCTTCTTCGCGGACCGGGCCGAGCGCGCGCGGGACGGGCTGAACCTCCCTTCGCCGACGCTGATGAACGTGACCACGCGCGTTCCCATCGGCCCCGTGGGCGTCATCACGCCCTGGAACACGCCCTTCATGCTCTCCACCTGGAAGATCGCGCCAGCCCTCGCGGCGGGGTGCACGGTGGTTCACAAGCCCGCGGAATTCTCTCCCATAACGGCTCGTATACTCTGTGAGATCGCGGAGGAGGCGGGGGTTCCGCCCGGCGTTCTCAACCTAGTCAACGGATTCGGGGAGGAGGCAGGGAAGGCGCTGACGGAGCATCCTCTGATCAGGGCCATCGCCTTCGTCGGGGAAAGCCGTACCGGCTCGATGATCATGCGGCAGGGGGCGGAGACGCTGAAGCGTGTACATTTCGAGCTTGGCGGCAAGAACCCGTGCATCGTCTTCGCCGATGCGGACATGGAACGGGCGCTCGACGCCGCGGCCTTCATGATCTGGTCCCTGAACGGGGAACGCTGCACTTCCTCGTCTCGCCTCCTCGTGGAGGCGTCCATCCATGACGAGTTCACGGCGCGGCTCGCGGACAGGGCAAACCGAATCCGCGTCGGGCATCCGCTCGATCCGGAGACGGAGGTCGGGCCGCTCATTCACCCCGTCCATGTCGAGAAGGTCGCTTCCTATTTCGAGACGGCGAGGGCGGAGGGCGCGATCATCGCCGCCGGAGGAGAGCGGCTGCCCGGCCCCGGCTGTTATGTCCGCCCGACGCTCTTCACCGGCGCGCGGCCTGAGATGGCCATCGCTCAGGAAGAAATCTTCGGCCCCGTCCTCACCGCTATTCCGTTCGAAAGCGAGGCGGATGCGGTCGAGATCGCGAACGGCGTGCCCTACGGTCTCACCGCCTATGTTTGGACGGAAAACCTTTCACGCGCGCTTCGTGTGACATCTAAAATAGAAGCCGGGATGATCTGGGTGAATGCGGAGAATGTCCGCCATCTGCCGACTCCCTTCGGCGGCGTGAAGGCGAGCGGAATCGGGCGGGACGGCGGCGACTGGTCCTTCGAGTTCTACATGGAACAAAAGCATGTCGGCTTTGCCACGGGCCGGCACCCGATCCAGCGCCTCGGGGCTTGAAGGAGAGACACATGCCCCTTCCCACTCCGCTCCTGCATCCGCCCTTCAACACCGTCCGCCTCTCGCACACCGTCTTCGACATCACGGACTTGGCCGCATCCCGCGCCTTCTGGGCGGATACGCTTGGCCTCCATGTCACGGCGGAGACCGAGGGTTGCCTTTATCTCCGAGCCATGGAGGAGCGCGGGCATCATTGCGTCGTCCTCCGCGAGGCGAAGGAGGCGCGGGCAAACCATCTCGCCTTCAAGGTCTGGGAGGAGGCCGATCTCGACCGCGCGGCGGAGACGCTGGCGGCGATGGGCCGCCCGGTCGAATGGGTCGAGCGACCGTTTCAGGGGCGCACCCTCGCCTCGGCGGACCCGCACGGAACGCCGATCGAGTTCTACGCGCGCATGGACCGGCTGCCGACGATCCACCAGAAATACGCGCTCTATCGCGGCGTGAAGCCCCTGCGGATCGACCATTTCAACTGCTTCTCGCCGAATGTGGACGAAAGCGTGGCCTTCTGGACGGCGCTCGGCTTCCGCACTACCGAGTACACCGAGGACGCGGCGACCAAGAAGCTGTGGGCGGCGTGGATGCACCGGAAAGGCGGCGTCCACGACATCGCCTTCACCAACGGCCTAGGGCCGCGATTGCATCACACCGCGTTCTGGGTTCCGACGCCGCTCAACATCATCGACCTCCTCGATCTCATGTCCACCACCGGCTATGTCGCGAACATTGAGCGCGGTCCGGGGCGGCACGGCATTTCCAACGCCTTCTTTCTCTATATCCTTGACCCGGATGGGCACCGGATCGAGATATACTGCTCCGACTATCAGACGGTGGACCCGGACCATGAGCCGATCCACTGGGACCTGAAGGACCCGCAGCGTCAGACGCTCTGGGGCGCGCCGGCGCCGAGGAGCTGGTTCGAACATGGTTCGCTATTCTCGGGAATCACGCCGCGCGATCCGGACCTGAAGGCGGAGCCGATCGTCGCGCCGTGAGGCGTCTTCGTGACAATACGTGACGCGGATCACGCTCCGGGCGGCTCAAGCGTGACAGCCGGGTGAAAAGACGTGCGACTCCGCACAGTTGCGTCCGGTCGCCCCTTCACAACCGCTCACAAGATCGACAGATGTTCGCCATGAGAGCGCCGCATTCCAGCCCCCGGAAGCGCGGCGCGTGTGCGACAGAAGTCGAGGAGTATGTCATGGCCGCCCCCGCCGCCGCCCGCCCCGAAGAGACCACCGCCCCCGAGGCCCGTCTGGTTCGTCTTGTTTCCCGTAGCGCGCCGGCGCCGAAGCCGCCGGCACGGGATTGGTCCAACGTTGTCTTTTCGGTCGTCTTCTGCGAGGAGGCGCGCCGCGCCTGGGAGGCTCGGGCGACCTGAGGTCAGACCAGCTCCATAGCTACGGCGGTTCCCTCCCCGCCGCCGATGCAGAGCGCCGCGATCCCCCGCCTGCCGCCGCGTGCCTCCAGCGCGTGGAGTAGCGTCACGAGGATACGGGCGCCCGAAGCCCCGATCGGATGGCCGAGCGCGCAGGCTCCGCCGTTCACGTTCAGCCGATCCCGCGCCATGCCGATCTCTGCCATAGCGGCCATGGGGACGACGGCGAAGGCCTCGTTCACTTCCCAGAGGTCAACGTCCTCCACGGACCATCCCGCCTTCGCCATCACCGCCTTCATCGCGGGTACGGGCGCGGTGGTGAACCATCCCGGCTCTTGAGCATGGCTCGCATGGCCAAGGAGGCGGGCGCGGATCGTCAGCCCGCGCGCCTTCGCCTCCGATTCCCGCATGAGGACGAGCGCCGCCGCGCCGTCGGAGATCGAAGAGGCGTTCGCGGGGGTGATCGTGCCGTCCTTCCTGAAGGCGGGCTTCAGGCCGGGGATCTTCTCGGGCCGCGCCGTCTTCGGCTGCTCGTCCTCCGCGACCTCAGCGGCCCCGCCGCGCCCCTTCACCGTCACGGGAATGATCTCCGCCGCGAACGCGCCGGCCGCCTGCGCGTTCCGCGCCCCTTTGAGGCTTTCGAGGGCATAGGCGTCCTGCGCCTCGCGCGTGAACTGGTATTTCTCCGCGCAATCCTCGGCGAAGGAGCCCATGAGCCTGCCGGGCTCAAAGGCGTCCTCAAGCCCGTCGAGGAACATGTGATCCTTGACCTCGGCATGGCCTAGGCGGGCGCCTGCGCGCATCTTCGGAAGGATGTAGGGCGCGTTCGTCATGGACTC
>JAUHWJ010000645.1 GCA_030424705.1 Alphaproteobacteria bacterium
CGCCGCCCATATCGCGTGAAAGGCGAGTGAAGGCGGCGCGCGCAATTTTCGCGAAGTTTGCAGAATGCGAAGCTTTTTGCGATGAGGCCTTGTCAGGCCTTCGCGTTTCGCAACTCACGCTTGCGCTCATGCGGGTCGAGCAACCGCTTTCGCAACCGAAGGTGGCCGGGGGTCACCTCCAGCAATTCGTCGTCGCCGATATAGGCGATGGCCTGTTCGAGGCTCATGCGCAGCGGCGTCGTCAGCACCACGGCCTCATCCTTGCCCGCGGCGCGAATGTTGGTGAGCTGCTTCCCCTTGAGCGGGTTGACCTCGAGGTCGCCGGGCCGGGAATTCTCCCCGATGATCATGCCTTCATAGATGGCCTCGCCGGCCCCGATGAAGAGCTTGCCCCGATCCTCCAGGTTGAAGAGCGCATAGGCGACGGACTTGCCCTCCTGCATGGAGATCAGCACGCCGTTCCGCCGGCCGGGGATCGCGCCCTTGTGCGGCGCCCAGGAATGGAAGAGCCGCGCCATCACGCCGGCGCCGCGCGTGTCGGTCAGGAACTCGCCGTGATAGCCGATCAGCCCGCGCGAGGGGGCATGGGCGATGATCCGGGTCTTGCCGCCGCCGCCCGGCCGCATCTCGCGGATCTCCGCCTTGCGCTGGGTCATCTTCTCGATCACCGCGCCGGCGTATTCCTCGTCCACGTCGATGGTGACTTCCTCGATCGGCTCCAGCCGCTCGCCGCCCTCCTCGCGGAAGAGGACGCGGGGGCGGGAGATCGAAAGCTCGAACCCCTCGCGCCGCATCGTCTCGATGAGGACGCCCATCTGCAATTCGCCCCGCCCGGCGACCTCATAGGCGTCGCCCTCCGCCGTCGGCGAGACGCGGAGCGCGACATTGCCCTCCGCCTCCCGCATCAGCCGGTCGCGGATGACGCGGGACTGGACCTTGTCCCCGTCCCGGCCCGCCAGCGGGCTGTCGTTCACCCCGAAGGTGACGGAGATGGTCGGCGGGTCGATCGGGCGGGAGGCGATGGGCGCCTTCACCTCCGGCGCCGCGAGCGTGTCCGCCACGGTCGGCTTCGACATGCCGGAAAGCGCCACGATGTCCCCGGCCTCGGCGCGGTCCACCGGCACGCGCTTCAGGCCCCGGAAGCCGAGCACCTTCGAGACGCGGAAGCGCTCGATCTCCGCGCCGTCGCGGCTGATGGCGCGGATCGCGTCGCCGGGGGAGACGGCGCCCTGCTCGATCCGCCCCGTAAGAAGCCGCCCGAGGAAGGCGTCCGCCTCCAGCGTCGTCGCCAGCATGGCGAAGGGCTCGCCCTCCCGCCCGATCTGGGCGGGGGCGGGCACATGCTTCATCACCGTCTCGAAGAGCGGCGCGAGGCTGTCCCTCGGCCCGTCCAGCGCCAGGTCCGCCCAGCCGTTGCGGCCGGACGCGTAGAGCACGGGAAAGTCCAGCTGCCCCTCGTCCGCGTCGAGCGCGACGAAGAGGTCGAAAACCTCGTCCAGCGCCCGGTCCGGCTCCGCCTCGGGCTTGTCCACCTTGTTGAGGCAGACGATGGGTCGGAGGCCGAGGGCGAGGGCCTTCGACGTCACGAACTTCGTCTGCGGCATCGGGCCTTCGGCTGCGTCCACAAGCAGAACCACGCCGTCCACCATCGAGAGGATGCGCTCCACCTCGCCGCCGAAA
>JAUHWJ010000053.1 GCA_030424705.1 Alphaproteobacteria bacterium
GCCGGCGTCGCCCACGGCCGCTCGGAGGAGACGGGGGAGCCGGGTTTCGAGGGCCGCTTCCTGCCCCAGGCGCAGGGCGAGGAGGCGCTGATGGGTCTCCGCACCCCGCGCTTCCTCACCGAGGCGGGGCGGATCGCCGCCGGGCAGAGCGCGCCCTCGCTGGAGGTGGATGCCCCGGCGGCGGCGGCCTCGCTCCGCGCCCTCGTCGCCGCCGCCGAGCGCGCGCTCGGCGAGGCGTGCCGGGTGGAGTTCACGCTGGAGGGCGGACGACTCTTTCTTCTGGACGCGCAGCCGCTCCGGCCGACGCCCCGCGCGGCGGTGCGGATCGCCGTCGATCTCGTCGAGGCGGGCGCGATCGGGCGGGACGACGCGCTCCTCAGGATCGACCCTGCCGGGCTCGTCGCCCATCTCCATCCCGCGGTCGCGGCGGGGGCGCGGCGCGACGTGATCGGGAAGGGCCTTCCGGCCTCCCCCGGCGCGGCGACCGGCGCCGTCGTCTTCTCGCCCGAGGCGGCGGAGGCGCTCGCCGCGCGGGAGGAGCCGGCGATTCTCGTCCGGATCGAGACGAGCCCGGAGGATATCCGCGGCATGCACGCCGCCGCCGGGGTGCTGACCGTACGCGGCGGCATGACGAGCCACGCCGCGGTGATCGCCCGCGGCCTCGGCGCGCCCTGCGTCGTCGGCGCCTCCGACATCGCGCTCGACCTCGAGGCGCGGATGATGACGGCGGCGGACGGACGAGTGTTCCGCGAAGGCGATGTCGTGACCATCGACGGCGCCGCGGGCGAGGCGCTCGCCGGCGCGCCGCGGCTGGTGCGGCCGGAGCTTTCCGGCGCCTTCGAGACGCTGATGGGATGGGCGGACGAGGTGCGCCGCCTGAAGGTGCGCGCGAACGCCGACACCGGGCAGGACGCCCGCGTCGCGATCGGCTTCAACGTGGACGGGATCGGGCTCTGCCGCACCGAGCACATGTTCTTCGACAAGAAGCGCATCACGGTCATGCGCCGCATGATCCTCGCCGAGAAGGAGGCGGACCGGCGCGCGGCGCTGGCCGAGCTCCTGCCGATGCAGCGGGCGGACTTCCGCGAGCTCTTCGAGATCATGGCGGGGCTCCCGGTCACGATCCGCCTGCTCGACCCGCCGCTCCACGAATTCCTGCCGCATGGCCCGCGGGAGATGGCGGAGCTCGCCGAGGCGATGGGCTTGCCGCTCAAGGTCGTCACGCGCCGGGCGGAGGAGATGCGGGAATTCAACCCGATGCTGGGCAAGCGCGGCTGCCGCGTCGGCGTCGCCTTCCCCGAGATCTACGAGATGCAGGCGCGCGCGGCCTTCGAGGCGGCGGTCGAGGCCGGGCGGGCGACAGGTGAGCCCGTGATCCCCGAGATCATGATCCCCCTCGTCTCCGCCAACCGGGAGATGGAGCTGCTGGCCCGTGTGGTCGAACGGGTGGCCGAGCAGGTGCGGGCGGAGAGCGGGGCGGCGCTCCGCTACAAGATCGGGGCGATGGTGGAGACGCCGCGCGCCGCCCTCCGGGCCGGGGATATCGTCGGCTCCGCCGAGTTCCTCTCCTTCGGCACCAACGACCTGACGCAGATGACTTACGGCCTCAGCCGGGACGACGCCGGCCGCTTCATGCGGGACTATGTGGCCAAGGGCGTCTTCCCTGAGGATCCGTTCCACTCGCTCGATGTCGAGGGGGTGGGCGAGCTCCTGCTGATCGCCACGGAGCGGGGCCGGCGCGCGCGCCCCGGTCTCACGCTCGGCCTCTGCGGCGAGCATGGCGGCGACCCGGCCTCGATCCGCTTCTGCGAACTGGCGGGGTTCGACTACATCTCCTGCTCCCCGTTCCGCCTGCCGATCGCCCGGCTCGCCGCGGCGCAGGCGCGGCTGCTCGCGGAGCGGCGCGATCAGGGCGATTCGCGATAACAATCTGTAGCTTGACGAAATTGTTTCGTGATCTTTCGACGATTCGTGCAGATTGTGATTAACCCATGGGCGCCCGGGGCGGATTCCGATTGACCGAAAGGCGCCTTTTCCGCTTCACACGACGTTAACGATTGCCGCGCCCGGCAGAACGCCCGGCGCTTTCTGTCCATGGAGACGATGAGGGGTTCGCCAACCCCGCTGCCCGTAGCGCCAGACCCGCGCCGGGCGTTTTCTGAAGGGTTCCGCATGTCGCCTCGTTTCGCCCGCTTCGTTCCTCTGGCCGCCCTCGGGGTGGCGTCGGTTCTGAGCCTCTCCGCCGCTCCGTCCGCGGCGGAACAGTCGGGCAGGGAGGCGGCGGCTCCCTCCGCCCAGGTCCTAGCGCTCCTTCAGGCGGAGCGCTCCGCCTTCCGGACGCTCGAGAGCGACGCGGTCTTCGCCCGCACGGGGCGCCTGCCGGCCAGCCCCGTCCGCTTCTCGCCCGGCGCGATCTCCGACCCCGATCTCGACACGCTGGCGCAGGAGGATGCGCTGGCCGCCGCGCTGGCGGAGGCGACGCGCGGGATGGACGTGAACGAGGTCGTCTCCGTCTCTTCCGCCTCGCTCGACGCCATCGCCGAGGGGGTGGACCAGCGCGAGCTGCGCTGCCTCGCCGAGGCGGTCTATTTCGAGTCGCGGGGCGAAGACACGAAGGGCCAGCTCGCCGTCGCCGAGGTGATCCTCAACCGGGTGGACAGCCGCGCCTATCCGTCCTCCGTCTGCGCCGTCGTCACCCAGGGGAGCGACAGGCGCAACGCCTGCCAGTTCTCCTATGCCTGCGACGGCAAGGCGGAGCGGGTGGCGAACCGCGCGGCCTTCGTGAAGGCGGCGAAGGTCGCGAAGATGATGCTCGCGGGCCGGCCCCGGGTCATCACCGGCGGGGCGACGCATTTCCACACCACCGCGGTCAACCCGCGCTGGGCGCGCAAGCTGACCGAGACGACCCGGATCGGCGCCCATATCTTCTACCGCTTCCCCACGCGCGTATCCTCGAACGACAGCTGACGCCGCAAGGCGCCGCCCCCGGCGCTTCCGGCGCCGGTTCCGCGCGCGCTGCGCGCCCTTTGCGGCGGCAAGAGGGCGCCAGAGCGGGGGAGGGCGTAGATGCGGGGTTCGGAAGTCGGCGCGGCGGGGCCTGACCGCATCTTCCTCCGCGACCATGTGGCGGAAGTCGAGATCGGGGCCTATCCGGAGGAATTCGGGAGGCCACAGCGGCTGCGGTTCTCCGTGGAGCTGGACGTCCAGCCCTTCGCGGCGGATGCGCCGGACGAGGAGGGGAGCGTCGTCTCCTACGACCTCATCCTTCATGCGATCCGCGATCTCGCGGAGGGGTCTCGGATGAAGCTGCTGGAGACCTTCGCGGCGCGGCTCGCCGCGCGGCTTCTCGCCCATCGCGGCGTCCTCGCCGCGCGCATCCGGATCGAGAAGCTGGACCGGGTCTCGGGATCGCTCGGCGTGGAGATCGAGCGGCGGGCGCTCAGATGACGATGCGCTCGCCCCGGTCAGCAACGCGCTCCGGGGCGGCGAGGAGTTCGGCGACGGGGCGGCGCAGCGCCTCCGCCGCGGCATCGTGCATCTCGGGCGAGGGATAGTAGCGGTTCTCCGTCACCGGCATGCCGAAGGGCGTCTGAAGCACGGGCGCGCCGCCCTTCGTCAGGTCCTGCGGCATCCCCTTGGACGTCACGCAATAGACGACCTCGTCGGCCAGCGGGCTCACCGCGTCGATCATCTCCTGATCGACGAACTGGGGATATTTCAGCGCCGGGTTCTCCGCCGTCACCTTCGGCCCCTCGTTCGGGCTCCGCTCGGAGAACCAGAGGAGGACGCGCTTGGTCTGGATCGACTGGAGGAGGACGCGGGTGCGCGCGACCCAGGCCGTCTTCAGCTCGGTCTCGACGGCGAGGAACTTCTCCGGGTCGTCCTCCGCGATCTGGTTCAGCATGTTGTGGGCGTAGGTGAAGGTCTCGAAATCGACATGGGGGAAGAGATCCTCCAGCGCCTTCGAGACGGCCTCGATCTGCGCGTTCCGCGCCAGCTTCACCTTGAAGAGCCGGTTGGAGAGGGAGCGGGCGCTCATCACCTGCACGACGCAGAGATCGGCGGCGGAGGCGGCCTCCAGCACTTCCGAATCGCGGAGGAAGAAGCCCGGCCCGGCGTTCGCGGTGCCGAAATTCACGACCTGCCGGCCCAGCATCTCCCCGAGAAGGGCCGGGAACGGCTTCTCCACGTAGCGCCCGAAGGTCTGCGCCCCGCCGATGCAGGCGATATAGGGCTGCGAGAGATCGGGCTTCGGCCCGCGATAGACCTGGGAGAGGCGGCCCCAGACATAGCCGTCATAGTCGATGAAGGCCTGATCGGGTTTCTGATACATCGCGCACGCTCCAGCTTCCGGCGGGGCCAGTCTCGCGCCCTTCGGTGAAGGCCGGGTTAAACGGAGCGCGGGAGGCGCGCCATCCGCCCTGCGGGAGCCGGCCGGGCGGGGCCTCCGTCAAGCCGCCTCGCGGGGCGTGTGCACACGCTGTGCAAGGGGTTCAAATATCTGATACGATTATATTATCAGAAATAGCGTCCGGAAAACGCGCACGCCCCGCGCGCCCGGTTTCTCCGTGCTCCACCGGGACCATCTCGCCACGGTGAAGGCGATCACGGACCATGCCGGGGTCCCGTCAGTGGTGCGCGCCTTCACGCCCTATGGCGACGGGGAGGGGCTGGAGACGGCGAAGCCGGGCGCGGCGCAGCCCGAATCGAAGGGCTATATCGGCGAGCGGTTCGACCCGGAGACGGGGTTCCAATACCTTAACGCCCGATACTACGACCCCGTTCTCGCCCGCTTCATCCAGCCGGACTGGTGGGAGGTGACCGAGCCGGGCGTGGGGACGAACCGCTACGCCTATGCGCTCAACGATCCGGTGAATATGAGCGATCCGAGCGGGCATGCGATCGGAGACCCATCACCTAGTGCAGACGGGGTTGGTGGCAGTCTTGATGACGGTTGTGGAGGGTGCGTCGGCGCCCATGATCGCGACGCCGTGACCGAAGCAGGCCTTTCGGGCTTCGCTTCCGAAATTGACAGATCACGAGAAAGAGCTGCTGCCGAGGCCCAACTGGAAACTGGCCGCGCTGTCGCCGTCTATGGGCCTGAGGCGGTCGTAGGCGGGTTTCTTGCAGGGGGTTTTCGCGCCGCCGCTGCCGCATTCGCAAGAGAAGCGGTTGAGGTACCTCCTCAGGAGGCTGTACAAGAATCATCAACGAGCAGATTCTCGTTGTCCGACGACGAAATAGCAAACATCCAAAGGGCAATCGATGAGCAGTTTCATGGGAAAGTCGTCGAAAGACCACTTCCCGGCGAAGTGGTTTCGAACTCAAGAAACGTTCCGTCTATTGAATCCCCTCCTCCTAGTGGCCGCGTCGGGCTTGTTGAAGCTATCGGAAACCTTCTTGGGGCATTTTTCTAAGACAAGATGAGGAAGACTAAGAGTGTTTCGAAGACTTCAACGGGCGAGAAACTCTTGGGCTTGTGACAAGGCCCAGAATCTGATTCATTCTGGTAAATTTTTGGAGGCAAAGGAGGTCTTGCTTAGCGAAGAATTCATCGATGAATTTGGGCGGTATTCGAAAATACTTTGCGCTTATTGCTTGCTTCGATTGAGACGCAAAGAGGCTGCTGGGGAGCTTTATTTGAGTGTTGCGAAGTTGGAGACTCAAGATCGGGCGATAAGGAGTGAAGACGATCACCGCTTCACTATAAGTTATTGTGAGGTGATGGCGGAGTTTTGCTTTCTAGCGACATCTGACCCGACGGATTTATCCAATCGAATTGCTAGCTTGGCCAAAATGCCGGTGAGTAGGAGGGTCAAGAAAATGTTCCCGCTTCCGATAGTTAGTCTTCCAATTTTTCGGGGCACCTCGTGAAATCTTTGGTGATAGATATAAGTATTCATATAGACCTTTTGTTGAATCAAGCCGTATGGAGAAATTGCTCATGTGAATTGATTTTGGCTCGCCGCACCTACACCGGCCTCGGCGGGCGGAGCGTCGCCTATGACGGGGAGAACCGGCCGGTTTCGGTGACCCATAACGGCGTGACGACGTCCTACGCCTACGGGCCGGACGGCTCCCGCGTGCGGAAGGTCTCGGGCGGGCATACGACGCTCTGGCTTGGCGCGGATGTGGAGATCCGGCCAAGGGCGCGATCCTGAAGCACGTCCACCCCGACATCCGCTTCACCACGGCGGCGGGGACGGGGACGCATCGGCTCTCCGTGCTCCACTGGGATCATCTCGCCACGGTGAAGGCGATCAGGGGAGCCCGGTCTCCCCGGCCAGCCCGCGCGCCATGCGCCCGGCCAGCGCCTCCTCCCCCGCCGCGCGGAGGCCGGAGACGGCGCCCTGCAGGTCCCGCGCCTCGCGGTTCTGGCTCAGCTTGGATTTCGCCGTGATCCGGCTGACCGCGATGCGGAAGGCGACGATGCCGGCGAGCATCGTCTCCATATAGTCCGCCGGCGCGTCGGCCATGCGCCAGGCGGCGTCGCCGTTCGCCCGCCGCTCCCGCCGGCTGGTGAGGAGGCCGACGGCGGCGCGCTTCGCCGGCTCGTCATGCTGGAAGGAGATCGCGCCGTGGACATGGACGACGCGGTAATTCCAGGTCGGCACGACGCGGTGATGCTCCGCCTTGCCCGGATACCAGTTGGGGGAGATGTATCCCTCCTCCGCGCGGAAGATGGCGAGCACATCCTGCCCCTCCGCGATCAGGCGGTGCATGTCGTTCCCGAGCGCGACATGGCCGATCATCTCCCCGGGCCGGCCGGGGAGGAGCGGGATGTGGTTCGCGATCAGGCCCTCCGCCGTCTCAGCCACGATGCAGGCGAGCGGGTGATCCTCGATCAGGCCGGCGACGGCGGCCTCGTCGGTTTCCCTGAAATGGTCGGGCAGATACATGGCCTTCACCTCGCCGCGCGCATGTGGGGTATCTGGATAGATTCCTTTATGGCGGCAAAGGGTTGGATGCCCTGCGCACTGTGCGCATGGCCCCTCACCGGTTCCCCCGCCGGGCGAAGCGCGCCGCCTCCTCCGCCGCGCGCATCACGGCGCGGGCCTTGTGGATCGTCTCCATCCGCTCCGCCTCCGGGTCCGAATCCCAGACGACGCCGCCGCCCGCCTGCACATAGAGCGCGCCGTCCTTGATGACGGCGGAGCGGAGGGCGATGCACATGTCCATGTCGTCCGCCGAGGAGATATGGCCGACGCCGCCGGCATAGGGCCCGCGCTTCTCCGTCTCCAGCTCGTCGATGATCTGCATCGCCCGGATCTTCGGCGCGCCCGAGACGGTGCCGGCGGGGAGGCCGGCGAGGAGGGCGGCGAGCGCGTCATGCGCCGGGTCCAGCTCCCCCTCCACGTTGGAGACGATGTGCATGACGTGGGAGTAGCGCTCCACGGTGAATTCCGCGGTGGGCCGGACGGTGCCGATCTTCGCGACGCGGCCCACATCGTTCCGCCCGAGATCGAGCAGCATGAGGTGTTCGGCCAGCTCCTTCGGGTCCGCCATCAGCTCGGCCTCCAGCGCCCGGTCCTCCGCCTCATTCTCCCCGCGCCGCCGCGTGCCGGCGATGGGGCGGATCGTGACGATCCCGCCGCGGACCTTCACCAGCACCTCCGGGCTCGCGCCCGCGAGCTGAAAGCCGCCGAAGTTGAAGTAGAACATGTAGGGGGAGGGGTTCGTCCGCCGCAGCGCCCGGTAGAAGGTGAAGGGCGGGTAAGGGAAATCGAGCCGCCAGCGCTGCGAGAGGACGACCTGGAAGATGTCCCCCGCCGCAATGTACTCCCGCGCCTTCGCGACCATGCCGAGATAGGCCTCGACCGGGGTGTTGGAGACGGGCACGCCGATCTCCGCCGCCTCCATCAGCGCGCGATCCGCGGGCACCGGCCGGTCCAGCGCCGCCACGGCGTCGGAAAGCCGCTCCGCGGCCTGGGCGTAGGCGGCGCGGGCGGGCTGCCCCTCCCGCGCCCAGACGGGGGCGATCAGCGTCACCACGTCCTTCACCGCGTCCATCACGGCGACGACGGTGGGGCGCATCATCAGGCTGTCCGGCAGGCCCAGCGGATCGGGCTTGCCCGCGGGGTAGGGGAGCCGCTCCGCCTGCCGCACCATGTCATAGCCGAAGAAGCCGAAGAGCCCGGCGGCGATGGGGGGCAGCTCCGGCGGCAGGTCGATCCGGCTCTCGGCCTGGAAGGCGCGGAGCGAGGCGAGGGGGGGCAGCGGGTCTTCCTCGAACGCGTCCGGGTCGTAGCGCGCGGCGCGGTTGAGGCTCGCCTTGTCCCCGATGCAGCGCCAGATCACGTCCGGCTTCATGCCGAGCGCGGAATAGCGGCCCTTGATCTCCCCGCCCGTGACGGATTCGAGCAGGAAGCTGTTCTCCGCCGCGCCGGTGAGCTTCAGCATGAGCGAGACGGGCGTGTCGAGATCGGCGGGCAGCTGGGTCCAGAGCACCTGGTTCTCGCCCCGCGCATGGGCCGCTTCGAAGGCGGCGTAATCGGGCCGGATCTCCATCAGATGCGGCCTTTCGGGGGGCGATGCGGCACTTGGCGCGTCCTTCTGCGGGCTTCGGGGCGCGCGGACCATAGGCGCAGCCTCCGGCCCCGGCAAGCGGC
>JAUHWJ010000646.1 GCA_030424705.1 Alphaproteobacteria bacterium
CCCGCGGCCTTCTACATCGCCACCCGCCCGCCGGAGCAGCGGACGCTCTGGCTCCTCCTCATCACGGTGCCCTATTGGGTGAACCTCCTGATCCGCACCGTCTCGATGAAATTCCTGATCCGGGAGAACGGGCCGCTGAACGAGTTCCTGATGGGGATCGGGCTCATTTCCGAGCCGCTGCCGCTGGTCAATACGGACATCGCGGTGCAGCTCGGGCTCTTCTACTCCTATCTCCCGTTCATGGTCCTGCCGATCTATGCGGCGGTGGAGCGCTACGATTTCTCGCTCTCGGAGGCGGCGGCGGACCTCTATGCGGACCGCTGGACGATCCTCCGCGAGGTGACGCTGCCCGCCGTCCGGCCCGGCGTGATCGCCGGCTGCATCCTCGTCTTCATCCCCTCGCTCGGCGCCTTCCTCGCGCCCGATCTCCTCGGCGGGGCGAGGACCTTCATGATCGGCTCGCTGATCGAGGAACAGTTCAAGGGCGCGGCGGGGGACTGGCCCTTCGGCGCCGCGGCGGCGACGATCCTGATGACCATCGTGCTCATCGCGCTCCTCCTCCATGCCCGCGCCGAAGCGCGGCGGGAGGTTTGAAATGGCGCGGCGGAACGATGTGCGGCGCTATCCCGGCTTCCTCGGGATCACGCTCTTCTGCCTCGTCGTGCTCTATGCGCCGCTGATCGTCGTCGCGGTCTACAGCTTCAACGCCTCGCCCTCGATCACGCTCTGGGGAGGGTTCTCGTTCCGCTGGTACGAGGAGGTGTTCTTCGGGCTGGAGGCGGAGAAGTTCAAGCGCGCGGCCTGGAATTCCGTCACCATCGCGCTGATGGCCGGCGGGGCGGCGACCGTGATCGCCACCGCCGCCGCGCTCGGCATGGTGCGGGCGGGGCGGTTCCGCGGCAAGGGGGCGAGCTTCGCGCTCCTCTCGCTCCCGATCATGGCGCCGGAGATCGTGACGGCGGTGGCGACGCTGATCTTCTTCTCGCTGATCGGGCTGACGCTCGGCTACGGCTCGATCCTCCTCTCCCATATCGTCTTCTGCATCCCCTTCGCCTATCTCCCCATCGCCGCGCGGCTCGAAGGGATCGAGGGCGCCTTCGACGAGGCGGCGCAGGACCTCTACGCGACGCGGTGGGAGGCGTTCCGCTTCATCCTCCTGCCGCTCCTCGCGCCCGGCATCGTCTCGGGCTTCCTCCTCGCCTTCATCATCTCGCTCGACGACTTCATCATCACCAACTTCGTGAAGGGCGCGGGCGTGGAGACGCTGCCGACGGCGATCTTCGGCGCGGTGAAGCAGGGCATCAAGCCGGACATCATGGCGCTCTCGACGCTGATGCTCGGAATCTCCATCGTCCTCGTGACGATCTCGTATTTCGTGGGAAAAGCAGGCTCGACAAGGAGGTAGAAATGAACGTGCTGAAACTCGGGGCCGCGGCCCTCATCCTCTCCGCCGGCGCGGCGGGGGCGCAGGAGAAACTCTCCGTCTATCACTGGTTCGAATACATCCCGCAGGAGCTGGTGGACAAGTTCACCGCCGAGACCGGGATCGAGGTGACGATCGACACCTACGATTCGAACGAGGCGCTGCTGGCGAACCTGAAGGCCGGCAAGCTCGGCTCCTACGACGTCGCCGTGCCGGGGGACTACATGGTCTCCATCATGCTGGGC
>JAUHWJ010000054.1 GCA_030424705.1 Alphaproteobacteria bacterium
GCGCCTCCGGCATGGAGGCGGTGAACCTCGCCGCCAATCAGGTGCGGGGCGGGGCGGGCGACCTCTACGTCGCCGGCGGGGTGGAGATGATGTCCCGCGTGCCGATGGGCTCGGACGGCGGCGCGCTCGCCGTCGACCCCTGGCTCGCCATGGGCTCCTATTTCGCCCCGCAGGGCATCTCCGCCGACCTCATCGCCACGAAATACGGCTTCAGCCGGGACGACGTGGACGCCTACGCCGTCGAGAGCCAGAAGCGCGCGGCGCAGGCGTGGAAGGAGGGCCGCTTCGCGAAATCCGTCTTCGCGGTGAAGGACCAGAACGGCCTCACCATCCTCGACCATGACGAGTTCATCCGCCCGAACACCGACATGCAGTCCCTCGGCGCGCTGAAGCCCTCCTTCAAGGACATGGGCGAGACGATGCCGGGCTTCGACAAGGTGATGCTCCTCCGCTATCCGGAGGTGGAGCGGGTGAACCATGTCCATCACGCCGGCAATTCGTCGGGCATCGTGGACGGCGCGACGGCCGTGCTGATCGGCTCGAAGGAGGCGGGGGAGAAGCTCGGCCTCAAGCCCCGCGCCCGCATCCGCGCCACCGCGAAGATCGGCTCCGAACCCGCGATCATGCTCACCGGCCCCGTGCCGGTGACGGAGAAGATCCTCCGCGAGTCCGGCATGAAGATTGGCGATATCGACACCTTCGAGGTGAACGAGGCCTTCGCCGCCGTCCCGCTCCTCTTCATGCAGCATTTTGGCGTGGACCATGCGGTCGTGAACCCGAACGGCGGCGCCATCGCGATGGGCCATCCGCTCGGCGCGACGGGCGCGATGATCATCGGCGCCGCGCTGGACGAGATGGAGCGGGCGGACAAGTCCACCGCCCTCGCCACCCTCTGCGTCGCCGGCGGCATGGGCGCCGCGACCATCCTCGAACGCGTGTGAGGCAGCCATGACCATCTTCAATTACAGCGTGGACCCGGAGGGCGTCGCCGTCATCTCCTGGGATCTTCCCGGCGCCTCCATGAACGTGATGACCGAACAGGGCATCGCGGAAATCGACGCCGCCTTCGACAAGGCGCTTGGCGACCCGGCGGTGAAGGGGATCGTGCTGACCTCCGCGAAGAAGGATTTCGCGGGCGGCATGGACCTCAACATCCTCGGCCGCGCGCGGCGCGAGGCGGAGGCTTCGGGCCGCGCGCCGGCGGAGGCGATCTTCGAGGGCGTGATGCGCATGCACCATCTCCTCCGCAAGATCGAGCTTGCCGGCATGGACCCGAAGACCAAGAAGGGCGGCAAGCCCGTCGCCTGGGCCGCCCCCGGCACCGCAGCCGGCATCGGGCTCGAACTCGGCCTCGCCTGCCACCGCCGCTTCGCCGCGGACAATCCGAAGGCGAAGATCGGCCTGCCCGAGATCCTCGTCGGCATATTCCCCGGCGCCGGCGGCACCACCCGGCTCGTCCGGATGCTCGGCGTCATGGGCGCCTCGCCCTTCCTCTTCGAGGGCAAGATGATGAGCCCGAAGGCCGCGAAGGCGGCCGGCGCCGTCGACGAGGTCGTCCCCGCGGATGCGCTCCTCGCCGCCGCCAAGGCCTGGGTCCTGAACGCTTCGGACGCGGACATCGTGAAGCCCTGGGACGCGAAGGGCTACAAGATGCCCGGCGGCGCCCCCTACACCCCCGCCGGCTTCCAGACGATGGCGGGCGGCATCGCGATGATCCACGGCCGCACGCAGGGCGTCTACCCCGCCGCCAAGGCGCTGATGAGCGCGATCTACGAGGGCGCGCAGGTCGATTTCGACACCGCGATCCGGATCGAGGCGCGGTGGATGACCAACATCATGCTCAACCCCTCCTCCGCAGCGATGATCCGCTCGCTCTTCCTCAACAAGGAGGCGCTGGAGAAGGGCGCCGTCCGCCCGAAGGACGTGCCGGACATGAGCGTGAAGAAGCTCGGCGTTCTCGGCGCCGGCATGATGGGCGCCGGCATCGCCTATGTCTCCGCCCGCGCCGGGATGGAAGTCGTGCTGATGGACCGGGATCAGGCGGCTGCCGACAAGGGTCTCGCCACCATCACCGGGCTCCTCGACGACGACGTGAAGAAGAAGCGGCTGAGCGAGGAGGCCAAGGCGGAGGTTCTCGCCCGCCTGACCGCGACGCCGGACTATACCGCCCTCAAGGGCGCCGATCTCGTCGTCGAGGCGGTGTTCGAGGATCCGGCGGTGAAGGCCAACGTCACGAAGCTCGCCGAGGCCGAACTGGCTCCGGACGCGATCTTCGCCACCAACACCTCCACGCTTCCGATCTCCGACCTCGCGAAGGCGAGCCGGAATGCGGAGCGCTTCATCGGCATCCACTTCTTCAGCCCGGTCCACCGCATGATGCTGGTGGAGATCATCAAGGGCGAGAAGACGGGGCCGGAGGCCGTGGCCAAGTCGCTCGACTTCGTGCGCCAACTGAGGAAGACGCCGATCGTCGTCAACGACGCCCGCTTCTTCTACGCCAACCGCTGCATCATCCCCTATGGCGGCGAAGCCTCCCGCATGGTCGCGGAGGGGATCGAGCCGGCGCTGATCGAGAACGCGGCGAAGCAGCTCGGCTTCCCCGTCGGCCCGCTCCAGCTCGGGGACGAAACCTCCATCGACCTCGCCGAGAAGATCATGCGCGCGACGAAGGAGGCGATGGGCAAGGACTATCCGGAAAACGCCGGGGACGACGTGGTGCAGGCCCTGTTCGACGCCGGCCGCCTCGGCCGGAAGACGAAGGCCGGCTATTTCGACTATGACGAGGCCGGCAAGCGCACCGGGCTCTGGCGCGGCATCCATGACCATTTCCCCCTCGCGGAGGAGCAGCCGGACGTGACGGAGGTGAAGCATCGCCTCATGCTCGCGCAGGTGCTGGAGGCGGTGAAGGCGCTGGAGGAAGGCGTGCTGGAAGACATCCGGGAGGGCGACGTGGGCGCGATCCTCGGCTGGGGCTTCGCGCCCTGGTCCGGCGGCCCCTTCTCCTGGGTGGACATTCTCGGCGCGCAGGAGGTCGTCCGCATCTGCGACGCGCTGGCGCAGAAGCACGGGCCGCGCTTCAACGCGACGAAGCTGCTGCGCGACATGGCCGAGAAGGGCGAGCGGTTCTATGACCGCTTCGCCCCCGCGAAGGCCGCCTGAACGGGCCTGATGGGCCGGGCCGGTTGAACCCGGCCCGCGCCCGGCCGATGAAGGCGCATGACAAGCTGGCTGCATGAGGAGCGGCTCGAAGCCGTGCTGGAGGCGCTCCGCGCATCCGGCGCGCGCTCCGTCCTCGATCTCGGCTGCGGGGACGGGGACCTGATCCTGAGGCTCGCCGCCGCGCCCTGGGCCGGGCGGATCGCCGGGATCGACCTCTCCGAGCCCGCGCTCGCCCGCCTCCGCGCCCGCCTCGCCGCCGCCGGGGCGGAGGCGGAAATCATGCCGGGCTCGATGCTCGACCCGCCCGCGCGGCTGAAAGGCTTCGACGCTGCGGCGCTCGTGGAGACCATCGAACATCTCGACCCGTCCGATCTCGGGCGGCTGGAGCGGGCGCTTTTCCTCCGGCTCCGGCCCGAGACCGTCGTCATCACCACCCCGAACGCCGAGTTCAACGCCCTCCTCGGGGTCAGGCCCGGCGCGATGCGCCGGCCAGACCACCGCTTCGAATGGGGCCGCGCCCGCTTCCGCGCCTGGGCGGAGGGCGCGGCGGGGCGCACGGGCTATTCCGTCGCCTTTTCCGATGTCGGCGGGCGGCATCCCACGCTCGGCGCCGCGAGCCAGATGGCGCTCTTCCGGCGCGGAGCGGAAGGCGCTAAGCCTGCGCGACTCAACGAGGGAAACGCAGATGGATGACGGGAGAGCGGGCTGGCCCGAAACGGTCTTCGCCGCGCTGAAGGCGGCCGATGTCCGCCACATGTCCTATGTGCCGGACGCCGGGCACGCCGCGCTGATCACGCGCATGAGCGCCGATCCGGAGATCGCGACGCATGTGCTGACGACGGAGGAGGAGGGCGTGGCCATCGCCGCCGGCGCCTGGCTCGGCGGGGTCAGGAGCGTGATCCTCATGCAGTCGAGCGGGGTCGGCAATTGCGTCAACATGCTCTCGCTCCCAGCGATGACGCGCGCGCCGCTCCTGATGCTGGTGACGATGCGGGGCGAGTGGGCGGAGTTCAATCCGTGGCAGGCGCCGATGAGCCGCGCCACGCAAACGGTGCTGGAGGCGATGGGCGTCCGCGTCCTCCGCGCCGACGCGCCGGAGGACGCGGCGGAGGCCGTCGCCGCCGCCGCGACGATGGCTTACGAGGCGGACGGGCAGGTGGCCGTCCTCTTCGGGCAAAGGCTCCTCGGGAGGAAGACATGGTGAAGGCGATGAACCGGCGCGAGGCGACCGCCGCCCTTCTGGCCGCGCGGGGCGATGCGCTCGTCGTCTCCGGCCTCGGCTCGCCCTCCTATGACCTCCATGCGGCGGGGGACGATGCGCGGAACTTCTACCTCTGGGGCGCGATGGGCGGCGCGGCGCTCGTCGGCCTCGGCCTCGCCACGGCGCAGCCCGGCCGCGCGGTGATCGCGCTGACGGGGGACGGTGAGATGCTGATGGGCATGGGCGCCCTCGCGACCATCGGCGTCGCGAAGCCGGGGAACCTCTCTGTCGTCGTGCTCGACAACGGGCATTTCGGGGAGACGGGGATGCAGGCGAGCCATACCGGCCGCGGCGTCGATCTCGCCGCCGCCGCCCTCGCCTGCGGGTTCGTCGAGGCGCGGACGCTGACGGAGATGGAGGAGGTTCGCGCGCTGGCCGCGCCGCTCGCCGCGCCCGCCGCGGGGCCGCGGCTCTTCGTCCTCCGCGTCGCGGCGGAGCCGCTGCCCCGCTCGCTCCCGGCGCGGGACGCGGTGTTTCTAAAGAACCGGTTCCGGGCCTCGCTCGGCCTCGGCGTGAACTGAAACGAAAAGAAAAGGAGAGGGATATGGAGACGGTCGGATTCATCGGTCTGGGCGCGATGGGGCGCCCGATGGCCTCTAACCTCGCGCGGAAGGGCTTCCGCCTCGTGGTGAACGACATCGACGCGGGCGCGATGGCGGCGCTGGAGGCGCTGCAATGCTCCCCCGCCTCCACGGTGGCCGAGGTCGCGCAGCGGTCTGAGATCGTCGTGACCATGCTGCCGAACTCCGCCATCGTCTCGGATGTGGTGACGGCGGCGGAAGGCGTGATCGCCAATGCGAAGCCGGGCTCCCTCGTCCTCGACATGAGCACGGTGAGCCCGGAGACGACGGACCGCCTTGCCGCGCTCTGCGCCGAAGCCGGGCTCGGCTTCGTCGACGCGCCGGTCGGCCGGCTCGTCGCCCATGCGGAGCGGGGCGAATCGCTCTTCATGGTCGGCGCCTCGGACGCGGATTTCGCGCGGGTGAGGCCGCTGCTGGAGGCGATGGGGACGACGATCCATCATTGCGGCGGCCCGGGCGCCGGCACGCGCACCAAGCTCGTGAACAACTTCCTCGCCGTCTCCTCCTGCCAGCTGAATGCGGAGGCGCTCGGCCTCTCGCAGGCTTTGGGGCTCGATCTCGAAACGACGCTGGAGGTGATCCACGGCACCACGGCGACGAACGGCCAGCTCAAGATCAACTGGCCCAACAAGTCCCTGAAGGGGGATCTCGAGCCGGGCTTCGCCATCGACCTCGCCCACAAGGACCTGACCCTCATCATGGAGGCCGCGAACGCGGCGAAGGCCCCGATGCCGATGGGCGCCGCGGCGCGCGAAGCCTTCAGCCAGGCCCGCGCCCGCGGCTACGGGCGGAAGGACTTTTCCGCGATGGGCGACGCGCATTGCGAGGCGGCGAACATCGCGAAGCCGCGGCTGAAGGGCTGACGCCGCGCGCCGCTCCGCCGACGGGCGAAGCGCTTCCCTCCCCCCACCGGGGGAGGGATAGACAGGGGGCTCCAAGGTCCTTCGAAGTGTTTCAAAGTCGATCACGACTTTGTTCCAATGAAATCAAGGCTCCCAGCCTGATTTCCATGGAAATCGGCCCGAACGGGCTTCCGGAGGCGTGGCGCTGCCCCCCTACCGCGCCTGCCGGTCCTTCGCGTTGGTCGCCTCGATCGCCTCCCGCGCGGCCTTCCATTCCGCATCGCCCCAGTGGCGAAGCTCGTAGAAATTCCCGCCCGTCGCCAGCGCCTGCGCCCCGTCCATCGCGATCACCTCGCCCGAGAGCCAGCCGCAGCGGCCCGAGAGGAGGAAGGCGGCGAGGTCGCCGAGCTCCTCCATCGTGCCCACCCGCCCCATCGGATTTGCGGCGACGGTGCGCGCCCCCGGCTCCTCGCCGGGGTTGAGCCGCTTCGACATGCCCGGCGTCGGAATCTCCCCCGGCGCGACGGCGTTGAGCCGGATGCCGTGGCGGCCCCATTCGGCGGCGAGGCTCTTCGTCATCGCCGTCACCGCTGCCTTCGACATGGCGGAGGGGACGACGAAGGGCCCGCCGTTCCTGACCCAGGTCACGACGATGGAAAGCACGTTCCCGCCCGTCCCCGCCGCGATCCAGCGCTTGCCGACCGCCTGCGTCACATAGAACGTCCCGTGCATGACGATGTTCGCCACCGCGTCGAACCCGCGGGGGGAAAGGTCCTCCGTCCGGGCGATGAAGTTCCCCGCGGCGTTGTTGAGGAGGCCGGTGAGCCCGCCCGTGGCGAAGCAATCCTCCACCATCTCCTCCACCGCCTGCGCGTTGCGGATGTCGAGCGGATAGAAGTCCACCCGCCCGCCCGCGGCGCCCATCTCCGCCGCCGCCTCCCGGAGCACGCCCTCGCGCCGCCCGCAGATCACGATCTCCGCGCCGAGCCCGAGCATCCGCTCCGCCATCGCGCGCCCGAGCCCGGTGCCCCCGCCCGTGACGAGGATACGCTGGCCCTTGAAGAGGTCCGGCTGGAACATGGCGTTTCTCCCTTGTGATGGATGCGGAAGCTGGGGCGGTATGGCGGCGCGGTCAAGCCGGAGGGAAGGGCGGATGAAGATCACGAAGGTGACGAGCCATGTCCTGCAATGCGACATGCCGGAGGAGCTGGGCTATTCCCAGCAATATTATTCGAAGCGCACGGCGCATCTCGTCGAGGTCGAGACAGACGAGGGCGTGACGGGCTGGGGCGAGTGCTTCGGCCCGGGAAACGTCGCGCTCGCCAACAAGGGGATCGTGGAGAAGGTCATCCAGCCGATGGCGCTGGGGCATGATCCGCTGGACCGGGACGTAATCTGGCACAAGGCCTACAACCTGATGCGCGACCACGGGCAGAAGGGCATGCCGCTCCAGGCGCTCTCGGGCGTCGACATCGCGCTCTGGGACATCGCGGGAAAGGTCGCCGGCCTGCCCGTCTCCAAGCTGATCGGCGGCGCCTTTCGAGAGAGCGTTCCCGCCTATGGCTACGGCATGATGCTCAAGCGGGAGGATGTGGCGAGTCATGTCGCGCGGTTCGAGGATGAGGCCGCGCGGATCAAGGCGATGGGCTTCGTCGCGACGAAGATGAAGGTCGGCCTCGGCGCGCGGGACGACGTGAAGCTCGCCGCCGCGGTGCGGCGCGGCGTTGGCGACGATTTCGACTTTATGGTGGACGCCAATCACGGCTACACGACCGCCGACGCCTTCTATGTCGGCCGCGCGCTGGAGGAGCTCGGCGCCTACTGGTTTGAGGAGCCGGTGGCGCCAGAGGATCACGCCAGCTATCGGGAGCTTCGAGCGGGGCTAAAGGTCAACATCGCGGGCGGGGAGGCGGAATTCAGTCGCTGGGGCTGGAAGGCGCTGCTGGAAAGCCGCGGGCTCGACATCGCGCAGCCCGAGGTCTGCGCGCTTGGCGGGATCAGCGAGTATCTCCGGGTGCTGGCGCTCTGCCATTCGCATTTCACGCCGGTGGTGAACCATGTCTGGGGCTCCGCTGTCGCGGTGGCGACCAACCTCCAGCTCCTCGCCGCGATGCCGCCGCTGCCAGGCGGCCTCTTTCCGCGCGAGCCCTGGCTCGAATTCGACACGACGGAGAACCGCTTCCGCGACGAGTTGCTCGAGGAGCCGCTCGACATTCAGGGGCAGGTGGCGCGGAACGGCGGGCGCGTCGCCGTTCCGATGGCGCCGGGTATCGGCGTGGAGCCCGACCGGGCGTTCATCCGGCGCTTCGAGGTCGAGGGCTGAAGCCAGCGCTCTTTCGTCCCGCCGCGCCGCCGCCTAGTCTCGCCGCGGAGACGAAAGGAGCCCCCATGCACTACCGCCCCGGCCTCGACGCGCGGCCCCTGCCCTACGACCCGTTCAAGTCCTGCACCGTGCCGCGCCCCATCGGCTGGCTGTCGACCGTCGACGCCGAGGGACGGCCCAATCTCGCGCCCTACAGCCAGTGGCAGAACGTCACCTTCGACCCGCCGATGGTCATGTTCGCCGCCAACGTCACGCCGGACGGCCGGCGGAAAGACACGGTCCTGAACGCGGAGGAGACGGGCTGGTTCGTCTGGAACATGGCGACATGGGACCTGCGCGAGGCGGTGAACATCTCCGCCATGGAATTGCCGAAGGGGGAGGACGAGTTCCTGAAGGCCGGC